>JANXAQ010000128.1 GCA_025062105.1 Thermoguttaceae bacterium | reverse complement strand
GAGCACCCAGAAGAAATCAAAGAGTCTAAGGCGCCCAAAATAACTCTTTCGTGGTATATCCAAGACCTCTTAAGGGTGCGGCTGAAATTTTGTGGGTTAACTGGGCAACATAGGGAATATAGGCAAAACAGGCTTCGGCCCCCTGCAAACCAGCTTTGCACAGCACCTACCTATTATAAAACAAACCCTTTTGCTTCCCTTTTTCCTTCCGAGACATAAGCACCTGAACTCCTTCGACTGACTCCTAGCCCCTCCAGTACGGAGCCTATTGGCCTGTGGGGGAACTGCCGGGGAGGAAGGCTTCCATGGGGCAGGGAGCGATCTATGTTGAACCACTCCCCTAAACTAACCACAAAAAATCAGCCGCATCCGACGAAAATTGACCTAAAATCGGGAGCTTGGTCTTACAAGAGCTATTCGTCTATCGGAGGCTGAGAGGGAATTGCCTCTCCTAGCGGGGATGGAAGAAGAACCATGGGATCCAAAGCTCCAGGCAATTCCAGAGGGAAAAAGCCAACCCGACGTCCCGGTCCCGTGGCAGGGGTTCGCATTATTGCTGGACGGTTCCGAGGACGTCGGCTCCGTTATAGTGGGGATCCCCGAACTCGACCCATGAAAGATCGGGTTCGGGAAGCATTGTTTTCCATCCTCGGCCAAAGGATTGAAGGAAAATACGTGCTGGATCTATTTGCTGGCACTGGGGCTTTAGGACTGGAAGCCATGAGCCGAGGAGCATCAGGTGCCTTGTTTTTGGAATACCATCGGCCTACAGCAGCCTTGCTCCGGGAAAATATCACGCTGCTAGGGTTGCAAGAGTGTTGCCAGGTGTTACCTGTAGATACGTTTATTTGGTTCCGCCGACGCCCAGATTTGCCCAGCACTCCTTGGTTGGTCTTCTGCAGCCCACCCTATGAGTTTTATCAGACCCGACAAAAAGAGATGCTAGAGCTAATCGGCGGATTGCTCCATCAGGCACCCCCAGAAAGCCTTTTTGTGGTCGAAGCAGACAGCCGATTTGACTTCCGACTGTTACCCCATCCTGATCAATGGGACATTCGCCATTACCGACCCGCCGTTTTGGCCATATATCAAAAACCAGAATCCTAGCTGGGCATCGGAGGCTGAAAAGACTGTTAGGGACGGCCGGATGGATTATGTTAGCCCAAAAACGCCTCAAAAGCCGAGCTTTCCTGGCGATCTGCTTGACCAGATTAAGACGTTATCCCTCCCGGTATCGATTTACTTCGGCAGACTCGGTTCGCATTTCCCCCACCTAGAGCCAGGAGAATCCGATGGACGTAAAAAACCTGAATGAGGTACCGGCTTTTATCACCAAAGACGGTTCCGAGATTCGAGAGTTGTTGGCATATCGAAACTCATGTATTCGCAGCCAATCGTTGGCCGAAGCCCGGTTGCCGCCTGGTACTGCCACCCACGCCCATCGCCATCTGAAAACAGAAGAAATCTACTACATCCTAGAGGGCATGGGACAAATGCGGGTGGAAGCAGAAACTCGCTTGGTGGGCCCCGGAGATGCCATTGCTATTCCACCGGGTAGTTTGCATCAAATCACCAACATCGGCCCTGGGATTTTAAAGTTCCTTTGCTGCTGTGTCCCAGCCTACGAACATGAAGATACCATCTTGGAGCCTGCGGCAGAACCAGCAAAAACCTAGCCGCTCAGTTTTCTACCTGGACGCCTACTATTTATTGGGTGCTAGCAATGGCAGCTCGACTTTTGCCATTTTCCCTAAGTTCTTTTGGCGTCGAAAGTTATGGAGCACCTTTCATTTGTACATGCAATTTCTTAGCTCTAATATTCACAAAGAGTTAGAGCGGAACATATTCGGCACAGGCTTAAAAATGGCAAAAGCCGAGATGGTAGAAACCCCTATAGGTTGTGTTAGAGGGGGGCAGGCCAAAATGGCATAAAAATATTTCCTTTGAATTATGCAGAGGTTTGTTTGCTCAATTCACCCACAGAATTTCAGTCGGCCTCACTCCATGCGCCGTTTGGACAACCCCACGGTCCTACATCCTACTATGGAGATTTTCCGAAGGAAGAGGTAAACCTAGCAACTGGTAAAGGCGGGGGTCGGCCAAGCTGGGTATAACCAGGCTAGCTTGGCTGAAGTCATGATGTCGGCTATGGGGGCCTGGCACCGCAACGGCAATGGTCCCGGCAGCCACCGCCGCCCGGCAACCGGCCTGACTATCCTCCAAAACCACGACTTGATGGGGAGCTAGCCCAAATCGTTCCGCTGCTTTCTGATAGATTTCCGGATGGGGTTTGCTATGCCGAACATCTTCTGCGGTCAGCGTAAAGGCAAATCGCCCTTGGAGTTGGAATCGGTCAAGGAGGGCTTCCAAACTGCGGCGTCGGCTGCTTGTACCAATGGCCTTGGGGATGCCGGCCTTTTCCAAAGCATCCAGCAGCTCCCAAAGGCCTGGCATCACCTGCACCGGATACCGATTCAGCAAGGAAAAATAAATCTCCTCCGATTCGGCGGCCAGTTGCTCCCAAGTTTCCGACAGCCCATGCCAGTCGATCATCGTCTGGAAAGCGGGCTGAGGTTGTAGGCCCATCATGGCATCGCACAGCTCTCTGGTGTACTGTCGGCCGCGACGGCGCAATAGCTCACTGCCCACCTCCCAGTAAAGCTCTTCGGTGTTAAACATGAGGCCGTCCATGTCAAAGACTACGGCTTTAGGGTGCAAACGCCCGGGTGTCATGAAAGTTTTTCTCCTCGGGTTGCTAACACAAAAATTACCCAGAATTCCTCTCTTTCCTATTTTTAAGCCTTTCCTAGTCCCGTTGGTAAAATCTATCAAACCTTGCAAGGCTCAGTCTAGTAGTTCCCAGCCTGCCGCCTAGAATCTCAGGAAACTCTTAACTTGACTTGGCCAATTTGTAGGTGGCAACCTCCTTCTAACCTTGAACAAGAGATTTAGACCATTTGCACCTTATAGAACCAGCATGACCTAACTCCAGGGAAAAAAAGCACTTACAAAAAATGGGAAAATCACGCTTAAAAGACTCTCAATTTTCTATTCCCTTAAAGCACAAAGAGCGGTTAGAATCTGGCCTGATTGATAACAGAAACAGAGTTGAAGGGTCTATTTCTGCGTAAAAAGGCAGGTAGGTCGGTCTTTGGGAGGGAGGCAGTGCCTCGCGTTTTTTGCATAGCCAACCAGAAGGGGGGAGTGGGCAAGACCACCACTGCTATCAACTTGGCCGTCGCCTTGGCCAAGGGAGGCCTGCGCACCTTACTGGTGGACTTAGATCCTCAGTGCAATGCCACCACCGGTCTGGGGCATAAGCCTACCGAAAGGCATCCATTAGTGATCGAGACCCCCCTACGGGAGGCAGCCAGGCCCACCGCTACCCCCCGCTTGGAGCTTATCCCGGGCACTCGCAGTTTTCGGGATGTGGCTGTGCTGGCCCAGGAGGCCCCCCACCAAGCAGAGCGCATCCGTCAGCAATTGCTTCAAGGGTTTGGGGCATACGATATGGTGCTAATCGATTGCCCCCCATCAGTGGGACAACTGACTCGCACCGCTTTAGCCAGTTCCTCTGAAGTGCTCATGCCCATCCAGTGTGAGTACTTCGCCATGGAGGGACTTGCCCAAATGATCGAAGTCATCCGGCAGGTAATGCACACCGACGGCTGTCAATTGCAATTTGGTGGCATCCTGCTGACCATGTACGATCCCTCGTTGGAGTTAACCTGGGAAGTAGAAAAAGAAGTTCGGGATTTTTTCGGGGAGATCGTCTTTCAGACGGTTATTCCTCGAGATGTGGCCTTGGCCGAAGCTCCCAGCCATGGGAAATCTGTGCTCGACTACGCTCCCCGCTCTCGCGGAGCCCGTGCCTATGTGGAACTTTGCATGGAGGTATTAGAACGTGACCAATAAGCCGAAACGTTTAGGCCGTGGCTTGGAAGCCCTGTTAACGCGAACTAGTCCCGTGGATCCGCCCATTCAGGTGCCAGTGGTCCATCCCTCCCTGTTTCAAGGCACCGGTCGGCCCCCCGAATCCGCCAGCACCCTTCCTGCGGTGCCTGCACAGGGGGCTTCGGGCCTGCCTGGTCTGGCTGCGTTGGCCGAGTCCTTCGGGCAATCGGTTCCCCCGAATTCAAAGGCCGGTTCCGAGCAATGCGAATCGGCAACGGAAACCGGCCCTTCCGGCTCGGAGGCCTCTGGAGTGGCCTTTTCCGAAACATCCGGTTCTCCGGCGGTCCGGCGGATTGCCCTTGGACTAATCGACAGCAATCCCATGCAGCCCCGGGAGGACTTTGATCCGGTAGAAATGCGCAGTTTGGCCGAAAGCATTCAGACCCATGGCCTGCTCCAGCCGGTGCTGGTCCGACGCGTGGGGGATCGGTATCAACTGATTGCAGGCGAACGGCGATTGCGGGCCGCAGAACTGGCCGGTTGGACCGAGCTGCCCGCTCAAGTGATCGAGGCAGACGACCGACAGGTAGCCGAGATCGCTATCATCGAAAACTTGCAGCGCAAAGACCTCAATCCGCTGGAAAAAGCGGCCTGTTTCCAAAGGTATTTGGAAACCTACCGGTGCACTCAGGAGGAATTAGCCAGTCGGTTAAAAATCGACCGATCGACCATCGCCAATCTGATTCGGCTTTTAGAGCTTCCGGAACCGATTCAGACTCTGGTACGCCAAGGCCGACTCACCCAGGGCCACGCCCGAGCATTGCTCCCCTTGGACAATCCGCAGGAGCAGATGGCACTGGCTGAGCGGATCCAACAAGAGGGCTTAAGTGTTCGCCAAACCGAAGCATTAGTACAGCAGATGTTAGATGCCGCTGAGCACAACCCTTTAACAGCCCCCATTGCTCCGGGCAAAGCGACCCGCAGTCGACGAACACCTAGCGAACACATTTTAGCGTTAGAACAGGAATTCCGCTCTGCCCTGGGCACCAAGGTCAAACTGGTCCATACCCGCTCTGGCCGGGGGCGATTGGTTATTTTCTTCCGAAATCACGAGGAGTTTGAACGCATCCGGCAGCAACTGTGTGAAACTTCCGGCCGAGCCGCCCGCCGCCAAGCAGGTTAAGCAATTTCCGGTTTTGGGCATCCTCTAACCCTTCAGGAGCCGGGTAGTTGGCAAACCATAAAAACTCCGTCCGTTATGCTGAGGAGGCCGCCATGAACATAAAAATAGTTGCTCTGCGGAGGCCTTCCTTGAATGCCAGATTCGAAACGATTTCCTAACTCGATTACCCCTAACCTACTCCTGCTCTTGATATCGAGGTACAAATCATTTTGGGATTTCGGATAATACTGAACACGTAGTGAATTATATGAATCTTTGCTTCGGTAAGCTTTACCTACTGCTATTGAAAACACCTACTATATGCAGGACACTGGCGGCGCTAGCAACCCAATATCTTGGCGCTGTCCCGGGGGAACGAAAATAGTATAGGAACCTCTGCATAATTCAATGGGGATATTTTTATACCATTGTGGATGTCCTTCCTCTAACACAACATATAGAGTTCGAGCATTGCTAGCACCCAATAGATAATAGGTGATCGGATAGAAAAACCCACCGGCTATAGAATCAAAAGTCCATAAAGTTCACTATATGTTCAGGATTTTGCAGAGGTTCCTTTACAATCAGCAGACGGAGGTTGGCCAGCCTCTGCCTCGGAAGGGTCCTGCGGGTTGATTCACTGAGCGAGTCTGTTGAAAGGTTGGCAGCGGCCGGGTGAGGGTTTGCCCATCGGAGTGGTTTTGCTTCCGTTTCAGAGGGTTTAGTCCTGGAGCCAACAGTTTCAATCCACCTCAGTCAGCCGAAAGCGGGCAAAAACAGGCCTTCTGTAGGCATCTTCTTGCACTCCGTTGGAGTGCCAGCACAATCGCCTGAGCATACACATCCGCTAGGGTGCCTTCGGAAGGGATCTTCTTCCAGCCGTTGGAGTAGTACAAACCCACAAAGTCTTGGGGATTGGAGGCGGAGTTATTTTAAGCGAAGATCGGCTCGTTCGGTGCCGATGGTTTGCATGGCTTCGGCCGCTAGGCGTCGGACCCGCTCATCGGGATGGCGCAGAAGTTCTGCCAGGGCCGGCAGGGCCGGTGGGCCGATCCGCACCATTGCCCTGGCTGCCGCTCGGCGTACATAGCCGTCCCTATCTGCCGCCGCACCTTGCAAGGCTTGCAGAGCAGGCAGTGCGGCTGGGCCTAGTTCCCGCAGTGCATGAGCGGCTGTTTCTCGCACCGCCGGGTTTGGATCCCGAAGCGCCCGACTTAACGCTGCTACCCCCTGTTTGGCGTCTTCCCCCATACTGCGCAGAGCCTCGGCCGCCACCAATCGTACCTCCGGCCGCTGATCGGCGAGCAATTGAATCAATGTGGGCACTGCCGCCTGACCAAACTGGGCCAACGTGCGCCCGGCAATGGCCCGGACATACCCATCCCGGTCCCGCACTGCCTGCCCAAGGGCGGGAATCGCCTCTTTACCCGCTTGGCCCATACTGCGCAAAGCATACACGGCTGATTCTCGCACGCTTGGGTCCGGATCCTGCAATGCCTTCGCCAAGGCCTGGACCGCCTCGGCCATCTGAGTGGACTGCTCCCCGGTGGATGTCCAGGCCTGACCCTCACTACCTGCAGGTAGATTTTCCCGGGCCGAATCGCTCCTTTTAGAGTCTCTGGGCTTTTGCTGGGACGGTGGTGGCTCCAATCCCTCCTTAGCCCAAACCTCCCTCAGATCCCCTGCAAACAATCCTCCCAGCATCGCTAAAGTCGCACCTATCTGGCCCATCCACTTCGTACAAGCAGAAGATGTCATCTTCGCCTCCTTTTTTGGTGGACTGGGAGTTTCTAACGAAATAACCTTTTTTACCCTTTTATGATCGGCAAAAGGCCACCCGTTTTCGGCGAACTTTCATTTTGTTAGAGCCTGACTCTTGGTGAAACCTTCTTCGGCCGAAGGCCCATAACCACCGCAACTTCAAGCAAACCAGCCCATCCTGAGCAAAACCTCCCTAGGCACTACACACTTTTTCAACAAGCCTTAGAGGCTCTTAACTTGAGTTTTGCGAATTTTGATGTTCTGCCAAAATCGGAAAGTTTTAACCCCTTGGAATGATTGGACTTAGGAAATTGCGTGAACCAAAGGAGGGTTCGCTGTAACTACCGGGGAGAAAACGAGGTAGGAAAAATAGCAAAAGTCGAGCTTAATCTGACCAAGGAAATTTAAGGAAATTGTAGGAAGGGGAGTCTGCCATGGCCGAGAGGTTCCTCGACCCTATCCCAGCCCACCGACTGTCAAAGAATTTTTCCAGGAAATCTCCCGCTGGTGCACATGCCCAGCTGGAGCTTACTTCCCTATAGACCTACTCAATTTTACCTTTTACCTTACCTTCTCACTTGGCTTTTTCTCGATCCGGAGCTGGATTTTTTGTAAGAGTTCAGCCCAGCGGACTAACAAGCTTGGGATCCACCAGTTAGAGAAAAATGGGTAATTTAATTTTTGAAATTTGCAACCTCTGCATCATTCTGAACATATAGCGAGCTTTCCGAACTTTTGATTCGATAGGGTTGGCCAACCGCATTTAAAGACCTACTCTCAGTCTCTTCAGTAGTTCAAAGTCGGGTTACCCGAACAAAATAGTTCGAACTTTTTGTTTTTAAGGACTTCTATCTCGACGTTTGCCATTTTCCCTAACTCCTTTTGAATCCAGGAGTTACGACGAAACCCCCTTTTGTTCGCCCAATTTCCTAACTCCAATAGTTACAAGAAGTTGGAACTTTTTCCTTCCTGGCCGAAGCCAAAGATGGCAAAAGTCGAGTTCTATCGCCTTCTCTTTTTATAACAGGTTGGACGGATAGGGCCAAAAACGGCATAGCTGTTCCAGTTGGATTGGCCAGCCTCTGTACAAAGGCCAGTGCACCTGGGTAAAATCAGGCCATAGAGAGGACGGGAAACTTTGTCCTAATTTGTTACATAATCATCAGTTAGGTTCCTTTTCCGTTTTAACAGGTGTTTGTGATACCACGAAAGAGTTATTTCATGCACTTCGTACCCCTGATCCCCTTTGGCTTGTTCTGGGAAGCCAGAGCAAAACCGATGTGAACCATCTCTGGAAGCTTTTTAGATAGAAGAAAGAGGTTTTCTCTAAGTTCTTGTATATGAAGTATTTACGGATAAATATTATTATGGAACCTCTGCAAAATCCTGAACATGTAGTGAACTTTATGGACTTTTGATTCTATAGCCGTTCGGTTCTTCTATCCGAACACCTACTATCTATTGGGTGCTAACAATACTGCAGCTCTATATGTTGTGTTAGAGAAAGGACATCCAAAATGGTATAAAAATATCCTCCTTGAATTATGCAGAGGTTCCTTATATAGGTTGCTGGCAATGTTTGAGGCCCTATGGATTATGATAAAGGTGGAGGGCACCAAAATGGTGTAAAATATCTCCTTTGAATCATGCAGAGGTTCCATTGAAAGTCTCTCCCGATATGTTTTGGACGGGGATGAAGCTTCCATCGGCGGGCCTGTAAAATTAAGGCTTTGAGAAATAGAGAAAGGTAAACTGCTTTTTGGGCTCTTTTAGAACAAGGCTTTTCCGTAGGGCTGGGAAGAGGATATGTTCCATCCATTGGTATAGAAAGATCCCCCAATATGAGGGGGACATCTTCGGTCTGGCCCAAGAATTTGCCTGAGTATGCGAATAACATGCGGAGCCACTAGTTTCCTTAGCGTTCCAGGAGGTTCAATCTATGGAAAGTGGAGTCTGGAAAAGGGCATGTTTTTTTACTCGATTTTGTGCGCCTGTTAGGTGGCAAGCCCTTGGTTTGGTTTCATCCAGCCGGGAGCAAAGAGTAGGTTTCTGGACACAGGGTCGATTCCGTCTTTCTGGGCAGAATATATCCTGGTTACGAGGTTTTTTAGGGGGAATCTTGTTGGGGTTATGGTGGGTGGAGTTGGCTGGTTTGGGATGGGCAGCTCCGGAAGAGTTGCCGCCGATGGCCCAGTGGATTCCTGAAGATGCGGTTCTGGTATTGGAAGTAACTAAACCTGGACAAGTGCTGGATGCTCTCTTAGCTCCGGCAGCCCTGGAGCGGATTGCCCAATCTGTTGCTTGGAAGCAGTTCCAAGCCGCTCCGAATTATCGGGAGCTAATTCAGGTAGTGCAATTTCTGGAAAAGAGCCTCCAAACGGATTGGATAGCTGGGGTAAAAAAACTTTTCGGTGGCGGACTGACCATTTGTGTGCATCCGAAAGATGCCGTGCTGATAGCTGTGGATACAGAAGATCCGGAGATGCTTCAACAGCTACACGAAATTCTGCGTGGTTTTGCCACCTTGGAGGCGGCCAAACATAGGCAGTCCAACCGGATAAAATCCATCGAATATCGGGGCCAGACCTGTTGGAGTTTCGGTCCCCAGGAAGCCCATTGCCTGATAGGGCGTCGATTGTTTTTGACCAATAAACCGGATTTGCTCAAGCAGGTGCTGGATCGGCGGGCGGAGCCTGGCTTAGCTCGGTTGGCGAAGCAGCCCTGGTATCAAGCGGCCCGCCAAGCTGTGGCAGACGGCGCTTTGGCGACTTTGTATGCCGATATGAAAGTACTCCAGCTGTTGCCGGCAGTACAGAAGGCCTTGAATCAGCCGAACGAGCCATTATCTGCCCTCCTGTTGACCGGCCTAACCGAATCATTGAAGCAGGCTAATTGGTTGGCTTTGGGCCTGTCGGTTCAAAAAGACGGGGTACTTCTGCGGGCCAAAACCGATGGCCGACTCCCCAAGGATAGCCCCGGACAGTTCTCCATCCCTTCGCTCAATCAAGGCGCCTTGCCGACGCTGGAAGTTCCTCGGCTATTGGCTTCAGTGAGCTTATATCGGGATTTGCATGGGTTTTATGCGGCCAAAGACAAACTGTTTCCAGAGCGGACTGGAGGCCTGATTTTCTTTGAAAATATGATGGGCATTTTCTTTACCGGTCGGGATTTGACCGAAGAGGTGCTGGGGCAGTTGGGGCCGGAGGTTCGGTTGGTGGTGGCTGCTCAGGAATATGATCCGGCTATTGGTACGCCGGAAATTCAACTGCCTGGTTTTGCTGCCGTCTTCCGTATGAAAGAGCCGGACAAGTTTTTCGAGGTAGTGGAAGAGGCATGGCAGAAGGCATTGGGGTTGATCAATTTTACCCGGGGGCAGCAAGCCCTACCCGGTTTGATTATGGACAAGGGGTTCCATGGGCAGGTGAAATATACGGTAGCCTACTTTTCGGCCAAAGAGGAAAAGGATCGGAAAGCGTTGGATGTGCGGTTCAACTTTCGGCCGACCTTGGCTCGGACAGGACCCTATGCCATCCTCAGTTCCACCGAGCAGTTGGCCTGCGACCTGATCGACGCTTTGCAGAAGGAGAGTAAACAATCACCTACCGGCCAGGTCCTGCCTATGGCAGGAGTACATTCGGCCCTGGAACTGCGTGCAAGCCAACTCGCCGCCCTTTTACGAACCAACCGTGAGGCCCTGATTCGGCAAAATATGGTGGAAAAAGGCAATAGCCGACAACAAGCGGAAAATGAGGTCGATATGTTCATTACTCTCTTGAGCCTAGTTAAGAACATGAAATTGCAAATCGCTACTCTCGCGGACGGCACTCAAGCTACCCTGGAAGCCAAACTCCAATTGCCCTGATCTTCGGTAGCATTGAAACATCCTCTGCCCAAACGGTGTCCAATCCTTCTAATAATTTCTTAGATCCACTTTTCCCATTTTGGCCTCGCCCTGGCAGAGGAGTGTTTTAACTCCTTGTAACTATTGAACTTAGGAAATTGGATGAACAAAGAGGAGTTTCGTCCTAACTGCTGGTGGCAAAACCAGTTAGGAAAAATGGCAAAACTCGAGCTTAGCTCGACTTGGCCAATTTTCGTAACTTCTTTTATTTCAAGCAGTTAGGCTTTGAGGACTGCTTGGTCAGCAATTTTCTTAACCCTAATATTTTCAGAGGGTTAGAACATCGAAAAGGGGGCTGCATCCTGGAAATCGGCAAAATTTGCGCTTAGCAGGAGGCCAGATTGCTTCGGACTACCAGAAGGGTGGGTCGGGCAGCCTCCGAGCTCAGCTAGAGTGAGGCGGGGGTTCCCACGGCACGCCTAAACAGACAGTCGGCACGTTCACTCTCTAAAGAAGGCTGGTGTTTAACGGTGCAGCTCGGGAGGGGATGGAAGAACTCTTTCGGCCACCAAAAGGAGGCTCCTCCATGGCTCGAACATCTTCTTCTGGGAGGTCGGTCCAGGAAGCCTGGCAGCGGTTTGAACCGGGACCAACGTGGAATCTAAAATGGGCGGGGCATCTGCTGCGTCGGATCGGGTTTGGCCCAAGCTGGCCGGAACTGCAAAAGGTGCTTGTCCAAGGGCCGCAAAAGGCCATCGACAGTCTTTTCCAAGCTCCGGCAGAGGCAGAGGCATTTAACAGTCAGATGGAGCAGTGGGAGAGGTCGGCTACCAGCTTATCAGCGCTGCGAGCCTGGTGGCTTCGCCGGATGCTAGAAACGCCGCAGCCGCTGGTAGAAAAAATGACCCTTTTTTGGCACAGCCAGTTGGCCTTGGGCAATGTGCGCAATGTGTCGCCGCCGTTGGTCCGGGAATATCTAGCAACCATTCGACGCCACTGCCTCGGTCGATTGGATGAGCTTCTGCAGGCTGTGGTGCTTCAGCCGGCCATGCTTCTTTCCCATGGCGCCGAAGCCAACCGAAAGGCCCGGCCTAGCGATCATTTTGCTAGGGTGCTTTTGGAACAGTTTACGGTAGGACCGGGCAGGTTTACGGAAACAGATATTCACCAGACGGCTCGGGCCCTCACCGGCTACTTCGTGCTGCGGGACGAACTTCGATTTATTAACCGAGAATACGACTCTGGACCGAAAACCCTTTTCGGACAGACCGGCTCCTTCGCTGCGCAGGAACTATTCCAATTGCTAGCCAAGCAGCCGGCTACCGCCCAATCCATCGTTCGGAAGCTATACCGATTCTTTATCTCCGAGGCGGAAGAACCGGCTGATGAACTGCTGGAACCCTTATCGCAACGCTTGATGCAGGGTCAGACGATCGGCCAAATCGTGGAAACCATGCTACGATCTAAGTGGTTTTTCTCTCCGGCGGCCTACCGACGACGAATAAAAAGTCCGGTAGAATGGGCCTTAAGTGTGCTTCGGCCGATGGAGGTTTTAGTCCCCACCGAACCGTTGTCGCATGCTCTGGAGGAATTGGGTCAAGGGTTGGGCAGTACGCCTACGCCAGCCGGTTGGCCCGATGGTCCCTATTGGATCAGCCCAGCCCTGCTTCTGGTCCGAGCCAAATGGGCTCAGCAGTTTTGGACCTCCGGCAGTCCGTTTGGGCAGAAAATGGACCCGGCAGGTTTAGCCGCTCGCCATGGAGCGAAAACCTCCACGGCCCATGCCGAATTCATTCTCCAACTTTATCTTCAAGATGAACTAGCGGCGGAACTGCGCAATAAATTGGTCGGCCAAGTGCAATCGGCCAACCGTCAAAACCTGCCAGAGGCCCTCCGCCAGTTATGCCAAACCTTGGCCTTGCTTCCGGAGTTCCAGTTGGCCTAAAAGAGTACCCCATTTGTTGGTGGAACCTCTGCCAAATCCTGAACATATCGTGAAGTTCGTGAACTTTCACTTCTTAGGCTCTGACATTCTCCGAGGCGAACACCTATTATCTATTGGCTGCTAGGGGCTAGCACCCCTAGATGTTGGGTTAGGGGGAGGACAAGCCGAAATAGTATAAAAAATATCCTCCCCCAATTGTGGAGAGGTTCCTGGAATCGTTCGGAAGATTAGGAAAAAAATCTCCTGTTCTCCCTGGCAGAGGCCAAGCGGGCCAGAAACCAAACCTGCCGATGGTATCCCCCTGTCCTGCCAGAACACGGGCGGTATTCAAAAAGTAACACTTCGGCCAAGGGGAATAGAATCCTGCTTTGTAGGGAGAAGGGTCCCCGAGTGTCATTCCCGCGAAAGCGGGAATCCAACAATTCCCTTTCCCCACTGCGGTGAAGGGTGGCGGGTGTTAGCCCGGCCGAGTGAAGGGGTGAAGGGGTGACCGGATCCCTGCTTTCGCAGGCATGACCTAGGTGCCGCTTCATTCGGCGGAAATGTTACCCAAAAAGGAAACCATTCTCCAAAGGAGCTAGGCTATGCCTTCGACATATTCAGGGCAATCTATTCGGGATAATGCCCAACAACATTGGGCCACCAGGGCCGGCCTGGTAGATCGGCGGCACTTTTTGATGCAATTGGGCGGTGGGCTGACGGTGAGCATGATCAGCCCATTAGCACCGTGTTTAGCCGAAGAAGTTTTGACGAAAAGGCTGGAAGCCTCTTCTACGCCGGTGGCGGACACGTCCAAGAAAGAGCGTGTCTTGGTGGTTTTACAGATGACCGGCGGCAACGACGGGTTGAATACGGTGGTGCCGTATGAGGATGACGTATATGGTCGGAGTAGGCCTACTTTACGGCTTCGGTCCAGCCAAGTGCATCGGTTGGCCGACGGTCTGGGCCTGCATCCGGAAATGAAAGAGGCAGCCCGGCTGTTTCATGAAGGCCGACTTTCTATTGTCCAAGGCGTCGGTTATCCGAACTCCGAGCGGAACCATCCGGAGGCCATGCGGGATTGGCAGACTGGCCGGGTGCCTGGCGCACACGTGGCCACGGGGTGGATTGGCCGAGTGGCCGATCTTCTGGTGGAGCAAAATCCTCTGGGTTTGCCGGCCGTGTTTGTTGGGAATATTGAAATTCCGTTTACCCTCCGGGCGAAGAAGGCCGTTGTCCCTAGGCTGGTGAAATATCCCGATCCTCCACCGATGGAAAGTTTTGGGAACTCTTTTGTCCAAAGAATCCCTCGGAGCAGTTTGCCTGCGGGGGAGAACCCCTTGGCAGCTTTTGCCGAACAAAGTTACCGGCTGGCATGCCAAATGGCCGAGAAACTCCAACGGGCAGCGACTTCGACTGGGCTGGCCGCGTATCCTCGGTTCGGGTTGGCACAGGATTTACAAGTAGTGGCTCAGTTGATCCGAACCGACCTAGGTGTCCGAATTTTCTACGTGGAATTAGGTGGCGGAGGACTAGGCGGCTTTGATACTCATGCGCACCAGGCTGCCAACCATGGAGCGCTGCTCCGGGAGTTTTCCGCCTCAGTAGCTGCCTGGGTAGAAGATCTGGCAAAAGACCGCACCTTGGACCGGGTCTTGTTGATGACGTTTTCGGAGTTTGGCCGAACGGTCCGTGAAAACGGACGCCGTGGCACCGACCACGGCGCTGCGCAGCCAATCTTTCTGGTGGGCGGCCGGATTCGGCCTGGTTTGATCGGCCAGCACCCAAGCTTAGACGAGCTAGAAGCCGACGCACCAAAACCCCATACGGATTTCCGCCGATTGTATCGAATGGTGCTGCAAGAATGGCTGGGCCTGGACGCTAAAGCGGTGCTGGGAGCCGAGTGGCCTCCGGTACCGATTGTTCTTTCTTAACCGTTTGGCAAATCTTCTCTGCGCTTTGTTCTGCGGCCGCTTGCTTTTTGCGGAAAGTAAGATATCCGGTCCCCCCTTGTCTTTTTGTCTAAAATGCAGGAAGATCAGAAGGGGCGGAAGTAGTGGTGGCGTCCGGGAGGCAATGGGCTATCTGGCCCAGTTCAGGCTAAGAGCCTGTAACAAAAGGAGCGTGCCGTCCCAGGATGAGCAGCCAAAAAACCCTCCGCTTTCTATGGGCTTTCCTTATTGGTAGAGGCTCTAAGCTCGACGTTTGCCATTTGGGCACTCAGTGCAAAGGAGAAAGCTTTAATTCTTTGAAATTGTTGGACTTAGTAAATTGGGTGAACAAACTGGGGGGCGGCGAAACTGCTGCAAACGAACCAAGTTAGGAAAAATGGCAAAAGTCGAGCTAAGCGACTTTCACCAAAAAAGGTGGGCGGAACCAATTTCTTGGCCCCGAAGAGTGTCTCGATGGGTGAAGGAAGCCATTTTGATTTTCATGGCCTGCAGATGGTTGACATTGGGGCCAAAGAGATTAGCCTGCGCATTGCCCGGGCAAGCGCCCGAGTGCGGATGCAGCCGGAGACACTGGCACAGCTTCGGCGAGGCCAGTTGCCTAAGGGTGATGTGTTGCAGGCGGCCCGGGTGGCCGGTATCATGGCAGCTAAACGGACCTCCGAATTGATCCCCCTATGTCATCCGGTGCCCTTGGATGTTGTGCGTGTGGAGTTTGCCTTTCCGGATAGCAGTACGGTGGCTATTGAGGCAGAAGCCCGAGCTACAGCCCGAACCGGCGTGGAAATGGAAGCTCTGGTGGCGGCGGCTGTAGCCGCCCTAACTATCTACGACATGTGTAAGGGGCAGGATCGGGCTATAGTGATCCAACAGGTGCAGTTGGAAGAGAAATTGGGCGGCCGAAGCGGCCATTTTCTCCGGGGTTCCTAAATTCCCAGCCAGTGAGGGTACCAGAAGTGTCGGAACGGATGGGATCAGAAAACTTGTCCAGCCGCTTCGAGGCTTCGGCGGCACTAACCCCCTCTACGGATTCCTGCCCCGGCACTGCCAATCCTGTTGAAACAGACGTCCCTTCGTCTTGTCTCCCGACGTGGAGTGTGCCCCAGGATCTCCGCCCCATCTATGCTCCCATTCAGGCAGAAATGGCTCAGGTGGAAGGGCTTCTGGAGCAGGAGCTTACCAGTCGAGTTGCGGCTTTGAATGAATTGATGCGGTATGGGTTTCGGCTTGGGGGCAAGCGGATACGACCAGCCTTGGTGCTACTGAGCGGTAAAGCGAGCGGACAACTCCGAACCGAACACCTCCTGGCAGCCGCCGTAGTGGAGCTAATCCACACCGCCACGCTGGTGCATGACGATGTGCTGGACGAGGCCACAGTCCGTCGCCATCTGCAGACCGTCAACGCTCGCTGGAACACGGAAGCTAGTGTGCTGTTGGGAGATTATCTGTTTACCCATGCACTTTGCATGGCTACTCGACTGAAGGATGTTTCGGTCTATCGGCTTTTGGCCGAAACCACCCGCACGCTCTGTGAAGGGGAACTCCGCCAGGTGCATCAACGAGGCAACTGGCAGATGAGGGAAGAGGAATACTTAGACATCATCAGGGAGAAGACGGCTGCCTTGTGTCAATGCGCTTGCCATTTAGGGGCGTATTATGCCGGGGCCTCGGATAGGGAGCAGGAAGCCCTAAGCCGGTATGGAAGCGATCTGGGCGTCGCCTTCCAGATCACCGATGATCTGTTGGACCTGGTGGGCGATGAGCAGACGGTAGGGAAATCATTGGGGACGGATTTAGCGAAACAAAAGCTCACCTTACCGCTTATCCGCTTGATCAGCCAATTGAGCGATCCAGATCGAGCTCGCCTGCTGGAACTGCTTGGCCAGCCCATCCAAATCAGCCGCCCCTTACTGCACCATTGGCTTTACCAGACCGATGCCGTCGCCTACGCCCAGCAGAAGGCAGCTGAATATATCTACCAGGCGAAATCCCATCTGCAAGTCTTGCCTCCTTCGGCAGCCCGAACCGCCCTAGCCCAATTGGCAGATTTCGTCCTTGCCCGCCAACATTAAGCGGACCTCTGGGGCGGGAACCTTTATCAGTGTTTGAATTCCCAATTGAATCTATCCGGGCAACCCAAAAAAACGGATCCTCCCCTCCTCAGGCTACGATCTGTTTTCATTGGGTATTCAAAGCTTAATAGCAAATCGATTAGGAGGCTAAAGGCAAGCCGAAGAGGGCATACGGATCAGATACCGGGATCCTGGGGTAGAACGGACCAGACGTTTGCCTTCCCAGAAATTGCCTTATACCAGGAGGCCTGTTGGGTGCGGCAGCAATTTCATCGGCCAGGCGGGGTCTCGGCCAGCATGGGCCGAAGTTCCTTGACAAAATCCCGCACGTCCTGGAATTGTCGATACACGCTGGCAAATCGCACATAGGCCACCTGGTCCAAACGACGCAGATGGTCCATGACCAGTTCGCCGATCACCCGGCTCTCCACTTCCACATCGTAGTTGTTTTCTACGTGTTCCTGCACTGCCGAGACGATGGCCTCTAGCTGCGAATCGCTGATCGGACGTTTCCAGCATGCCTTTTCCAAGCCTCGTTTGATTTTCATCCGATCAAAAGGTTCGCGAGAGCCATCTTTTTTGATCACCTTCAGCCCGCCCTCCACCCGTTCGTAGGTGGTAAATCGGCGAAGGCAGTTTAAACACTCCCGACGCCGCCGGATTGCCTCGCCGTCTTCGCTGGCCCGTGAATCAATCACCCGATCATTATCTTGACGACAAAAAGGACATTTCATACAAAAGGTCCTTCGAAAAAAAAAGGTGGAAACTTCCTTGCACCAAGACGTTCCGCACCAATGCACACACCTAGCTATTTTCTGCCCCCTTAGAAGCAGATTTTAGACCCTTTCCGCACCCTACAGGGGGTGGAAGGTATCCGTGGGTTGTTGTGTGGTTTCATTTTGCTAGAAACTCTTCTTATTGTCTAATGGCTTTTTGGAAAATGTCAAGACACGGAAGGAGAAAAAAGAGCATTTCAACCGGAAGAGCATCCCGGGATTCCTAGAAAAGCCCCTGATCCAGTAATGGCATCTTTGTGAAAGCAGGGATCCAGTTAAACATAAATTTGGAAAGCCCTGGATTTCCACTCGCACGAGAAGCCACCTTCTTGGTTAGACCAGGAAAATCCTACGAACCTCGGATAAAATGCAAATCCCGGAAGGATCGGCGATCACCTCCTCCCCCTTGGAGGTGGATAGGAACGGTGATTTTGTTAGGAGGCTCTAAACTCGACTTTTGCCATTTTTAAGCCTGGGCCAGAGGTGCAACGTTCTAACTCTTTGTAGGCATTAGAGTTAGGAAATCTCATGCACAAATGAGGTTTGCTACGTAACTTCTGGAGGCAAAAGGAGTTAGGGAAAATGGCAAAAGTCGAGCTAAAGGCCTTCTTCCCTCGACGGAGGTGTTATCTAAGGGGGAAGTTTCGCTTTTCGATGGCTTTGATCTGGAGCGGGGGTTTGGGCTGCTGCCGGTTCGGGAGCCGGAAGAGGCTCCGGCCTGTTTTCTCTAGGAGTAGCTTCAGAAAGGATCTGCACAGTAGAGTCTATCTGGGTTGGTTCAGTGGCTAGCAACTCAGGCGCCGATGCCGACATAGGCGAACCAGCCACAGGAGGTTTCGGCATAGGCGTGCCGTCATTTCGCACCGTAGCGGCAGCAAGTTCCTCCACCGTGGCAAAACTCGGCAGTTTTCCGGTAGCGGAGACCTCTGCCGGTTGGCCGCGAACCCGAGCTGCCAAACGGCCTAGAGCTGTCTGCACATCCAGTACCAAACTGAAAAGCAGCGGCACCACAACCAAGGTGAATATAGTCGAACAGGCAAGGCCTCCTACCACCACCGCCCCTAGGCCTCGGTACAATTCACTACCCGCTCCCGGAGCTACGACCAGCGGCGTCATGCCGAACACAGTAGTTGTGGCCGTCATGAAGATGGGCCGAATCCGTGTGCGAACTGATTCTCGAATAGCTTCCCGTGGGGGCAACGGCTCTCGGACGTCTTGTTCGCTTTCACCAATACCCCGCATAAAGTTCAAGGCCTGGTGCACCAGCAGGATCGCATTGTTGACCACAATGCCGATCAGGATCACAAAGCCAAGCATGGTTACCGTATCCAGTTGTTGGGTCGGGTCCAGCAGGCGGACTAGCCGGAGCCCCACAAAGCCGCCAACCATGGCCAATGGTACACTAAACATAATAATAAATGGATAGATAAAGCTTTCGAACAGGGCGGCCATCAAAAGATAGGTAATCAGCAGCGCCAAGAAGAATCGGCTCAGCCCCACGCTGAGCAGGGAGTCCCAATTCCAACCGGTCCATTGCCCTAACAGAGCCCGGCGGACCTGGGTGAGTTTATCGGCGTTGCCGGCCATGCGCACCTGGACATCGGAGCTAATGCCACCTTCGGCCCGTGCCTGGGTTACCAGATCAGCGATCAGGCTTTCGGCTTCCTCCAAGGCCATTTCTGCAGGCGGTTGCACGGTAAAGGTGATGGCTCGGTGTTGTTCGACCCGTCGGATGGATTGGGATGCTTCGGCCGGTTTCCAATGCACCAGTTCGCCCAACGGTAGGGTAACTATCCGGCCGGATTCTTCTCGGACCGCCAAAGGCAGATCCAGGCACTGGTCGGGCGAAAGGGGCAACGCCGGATCCCGAATGATCACCAGATCAATGTTTTCCCCTTCAAAGTTGAATTCGCCAGCTTTAGCGCCGTCGATCATGCTGCGGGCAGCAATAGCCAACGATTGCACGTCTAGCCCCAACTGCTTGGCCCGGATTTGATCGATATAGATTTGTCGCTCTGGGCCGGCTTCGTTGAAGTTCAAAGGATCACTTCGCACGGCGTATCGGGAAAATGCGCCGAAAAGTTTCCCTTGCAGGTAGGCGGCACTTGCTTTCAATCGCTCCAGATTGGTTCCTACCACTTCCACCTCTACCGAATTGGAAGAACCGACATTTCGGCCGAAGATGGACCGCTGGCTGGCCATGCCGTAGGTGCCCGGAATCCGACTCATCGCCTGAGCCAACACGGCTTTCAAAGGCCGGACGTTTTCCGGATCCTTGCTGGTGGCGATCATAAAAAGCCGACCTCGCACCACCACGAAGAAATATTCATCAATGGGCGGGATATTAGTAATCAGCTGACCAGTCTGGGGATCCGCCACCGGTCCGATGGCGGTTGCTTCCTCCGTGGTCTTAGCCTCCCAGTAGGGTCGCAGGGCTGCTTCGAGTTGTTGGCCGATTCGGCTATTCTGCTCCACCGAATAACTGGGCGGATTGAACATCAGCCCGAAGATAAAGTTTTTGTTTCCTTCGGGAAGGTAGCTGGCCGGTAGCATCCACAGCCAAGCTAAAGCGATGGAACCGACCGTAAATAGGGCGATAATTAGGATCCGGAGCCAAGCCCCGGCCCAACTCGGCCAACATAAAAGATAAATCAACCGGGAAAATCCATTAACAGCCGATTGCAAAACCGGCGCCAGACCAAACAGACTCCGTACCATCCGGCTGAGGAAACTGGACTGCTGCTGGGGCCGAACGAACTTGGCCGCCGCCGGAGGAATCACCGTAATGGAGACCACCAACGAAAGCAATACCGAGGCGGAAATGGCCAACGCCAGATCATAAAACAATTGCCCCGTTTCTTCTTGAATGGTCAAAACCGGGCCGAATACCGCCACTGTCGTCAGCGTCGAAGCCAGGATAGCGCCCCAGACTTCTTTAGTTCCCCGGTAGGCGGCTACGCTGGGCGATTCATGCATCGCCATGTGCCGGTCAATATTCTCCAGTACGACAATGGCATTATCGACTACCATTCCAGCAGCAAAGGCTAAACCAGCCAGAGAGATGATGTTTACATTTCGCCCCGCCCCCGCTACCACTACAAAAGTGCCGATCACAGAAATAGGAATTGCTAAGGCAATAATCGCGGTAGGCCGAAAACTCCGCAAAAACAACCACAGTACCCCAATGGCCAACAAACTGCCCAAAAGCAAATTATCCCGCACCAACCCTAAGGCCTGATAGATATAATAGGTATCATCGCTTACTAGACGGAGGCGGATTTTATACCGGTCGTGTTTGAAGGTCTGCAATGGGCCGCCCGGTCCGTTTAACTCATTCAGCGTGGACCGGACCTGTTTCATCACCTCCAAGACATTGGCCCCGATTTCCCGTTTGATAAACAGGCTCATCGAAGGCCGACCTTTACACTGGTTGAAATAAACCCGTTTTTCCAAAACCAGTGTAACATCAGCCACATCTTCCACCCGGATCGGAGCGCCCCGCTGGTCGTATTTGATCACCGTGCGCCGGATCGGTTCCAGGCTGTCGTATTGGCCGATGACTCGGAACCGGACGTCCAGACGGCCATGGGCCAGGTCGCCGGCGGATTCGTTGATGTTGTCGGCCCGCAAAGCGGCGGCCAGTTCCGCCGGACTGATGCCCCGCTGGGCCAAGGCCACCGGATCAAACCGCACCTGCACCTGATGTTCTCGGCCTCCAAAAATGTTTACCTCAGAAACCCCAGGAATTCGCTCCAAGGCCGGTTTGACCGTCCGCTCCGCATAGTCGTAAAATTCCGCCACGTCGAAGCTCGGGTCTTCCGCCTGGATCAGGCAGTAAGCCACGGCCTCATCGCTTGCCGTGTCCGAAGCCCGAATCACCGGCTTTTCCGCATCCTGAGGATACGAACGAACCTCCTGAATCTGATTGCTGACGTCCTGAAGGGCGCGGGAAATGTCGTAGCCGACCCGAAACTCCAGTGTGATCATGCCCCGGCCCAGCTCCGCCATAGAATACATCTTATACAGCCCCTGGACGCTTTTGAGCTTCTCCTCCTGCTCCACCAAGATCGACTGCTCAATCTCCTCGGGGCTTCGACCAGGCCAAACCGTGGAAACGGTAATCACCGGTCGCTCCACATCCGGCGTCAGTTGCACCGGGATGGCCATCAACGCCAGAACCCCAAAAAGCAGGGTCAAAATCACACCAACGGTAACTTTGACCGGGTTCTGAATGGAAAATCGGATAATGTCCATGGCAAACGTTTCTTTAAGAAGCATGATCTCGACTTTTGCCATTTTTAGAGTGCAGCCTTTCTGAAATGTTTTAACCCCTCAAAAATATCGGAGTGGAGAAAATTGTTGACCAAACAGTCCCTCAAACTCCAACTCCCTGAAATAAAAGAAGTTAGAACAATGGCAAAAGTCGCGTGGAGAGCCTAGGGGATAATTTGCACCTTCTGGCCAGGCGTAAGCCGCTCCCCTCCTTCAATAACCACTGTACAGCCCGGTCTTAAAAGCCCAGGCCCTTGGTCGGTTTGTGGACTGACTGCATACTCCGTAGGCAGACGGATGTCGATGGTAACCGGCACCGGATGCACCGAACCCAGCCGAACTTTTGGACTGGTGTTTGGCAAGTTGGATTCCGAAGGCGGTTGACGGTCTGCGTTGGAAGAAGCTGAGAGGGTTTTGGCCGAGAGGCTGATTTGTGTGGCCGTCCCGGTGATTGCTGCCTCCGCTTCGGGCACCACCACCCAGACGATCGCCTCATCCGGTCTTTCCAAAACAGCGTCTTTTGGTACGACCAAGGCTAGCCGCTCCGCTCCGGTAGGAATACGAGCGGTAATGCTCATGCCTACTTTCAGCCGACCCGTTGGGTTGTCGATCCGTACGCGAACTGGGAAGGTCCTGGAAGCCGTCGGGCCAAACGGCGTAATAGAAACCACTTTCCCTTGGACTTCTTCTCCGAGCGGATCCACAAAAATGGAAAGCGTTTGATCCAATTGGAGGCGATTGACAGCTGATTCGGGGACCATCAGTTGGGCGTCGATCTGGCCTCGGGAAATAATTTCCACCAACGGGGAACCCGGCTGCACATATTGTCCCAATTCTGCATGTTTGGCCACCACCACCCCATCAAACGGGGCGTACACCGTAGAACGTCTTTGACGCTCGTGTTCCTGGGCCATGGTGGCTTGGAGTTCCTGAAGTTTGGCTTCTAGTTGGGCGATTTGGGTCTGCTTTTGATGGAGTTCGCTTTCGGTGACGGCAGCTGCTTTAAAAAGTTCTTCCAGGCGTCGGAGTTCACCTTTTTCAAATTCCAGTTGGGCAGCAGTGGAAAGCCATTGGGCTTGCTGTTGCTCTAGGGCCAGGCGTGCCCAGATGTCGTCGATTCGGGCCAAGATGGTTTTGCCTGCCTGGACCGGAAGGCCTTCTTCCAAGGGGAAGTCCACAATTTTGCCGCTTACTTCACTGCTAGCTACCACTCGCCGGACTTCGACCAATCGGCCCACAAGCGTGCGGTTGGGCTGAACCGGCTTTTGCACGGCCCGGCCCACCCGAACCAAAGCAGGTTTGACCTGAGCAGGTCCAGAGGGCGGTTCCAGGCTTTTGAGCCGCTGCCGCAAAAATTCCACGTCCTCCAACTTCTCCGAGAAGGTGCGGAAGATCACCCCCGCCCCAACCAACGCACCCAATAAGACCCCTGTAAAACCCACCGAAAGCACCAAAACGGTTTGCTTCTGCCAAGAGGTAGCTTTCATGGTAAGACCGAAAGGCTATAGCTCGAAGCCCCTCTAGAAACACTCCGAAGCAAGGAAGGGGGAACCTAGACTGGGCTGGGACAAAAGCACTGTAACCCCTCTCCAATTGTTCCAGAGGAGCTTGCCAACCAGGAAGGAAAATGCTTTAGGAAGGTCGAAGGGGGAGGAACACCAGAGGCCAGATTACCCTGTTCGGATCTGCCGGCACCGTCGTAAAATCCCTGTTTGGTCTCCTTGGCGGGACCTCCTCCAGCAACCCGCAGTCTACAGAACCCGCCATTCCTATTGGTGTTTGAATCACCAATTAAAACCCCACCTGGTACAATCAGGTTTTTGCTGGATGAGCCCTTTCATTGGTTATGCACAGCTCAGCAAGTTCCTATTCTATCTTATGCTATATTTTCCATTGTATTCTCCGAAAAACCATTGTAAAGTTAAACCCCCTCTCCAAAGCAGCCTTTGAGAGCCTGTTTTTGGCTCACTCGGCAGCCAAGTTGTTCTCCTCATCAGCAGGGACTACAGCTGAGGATTTGGGTACCTTGGCTACCCAGAGCCTTCACCGGCCGTTGGAATAAGGAAGACTGCCTACATCCCTTTTCAGACAGCCTCTGACCTTGACCAGTTCGGGCCATCCCGAGCACAATAGGGGGACAGACGATTTGGGCAAAAAGCGGCGATTTCCGGTGCAAGGATGGTGAGCCCACCTAAGTTGGCCAAACGAAAGAGGCAGCTCCGTTGGGCTTACCGTGGGAAGAGCCTCTCAGGCTATCCTTCCGCTTGGGGCCGCCGGAAACTGCCTGGAATAATCTCAGGCACACTTCAGCCAAATGAAGGAAACTGCCCGTTTCTCAGGGAAGAACTTGGAAATTGCCACTGCCGGGCAAGCGGGAATCCAAGAATTCCCTCTCCCCACCGCGGCCAGAGGGTTAGGGTGAGGGGCTGGATGCCTGCTTTGGGTCCGGATGACAAAGAAGGAGTCTCCATTCGGCTGAAGTATCACTAAGGTCTATATCTGTGCTTCATGATAGGAATTGGTATGAGTCTTACATTGCGGGATGTGCCGGATGAGCGGGGTCGGTTTGGCCCATTTGGTGGCCGGTTCGTGCCCGAAACTCTTATTCATGCGTTGGAAGAACTTACCGAGGCATATGAATCGGCTGCCAAGGATCCTGCTTTCCAAGCCGAGCTGGAACATTTGTTTCGCCAATATGTAGGTCGGCCTTCTCCGTTGTACTTTGCGGAGCGGTTGACCGCCCGCTGCGGCGGAGCGCAAATTTGGCTCAAACGGGAAGACCTCAATCATACCGGCGCCCATAAGATCAACAACACCCTCGGTCAGGCGCTGCTTACGCTTCGGATGGGCAAACGCCGGGTGATTGCCGAGACCGGAGCCGGCCAACACGGCGTAGCCACCGCCACTGCCTGCGCCCGGTTCGGCCTAGAATGCGTGGTGTATATGGGCGAAGAGGATATGCGTCGGCAGCGGCCGAATGTGCTGAACATGCAGCTTTTGGGAGCCGAGGTTCGGCCAGTGCGCAGCGGCGCCCGAACCCTTCGGGACGCCATCAACGAAGCCCTTCGCGACTGGATGACCTCCTGCCCAACCACGCATTATTGTCTTGGTTCGGTGGTCGGGCCGCATCCGTTTCCCAAAATGGTTCGAGATTTTCAGTCGGTCATTGGCCGAGAAACACGCAGCCAATGCCTGGAGCAATTCGGCCGCTTGCCAGATGTGATAGTTGCCTGTGTGGGCGGCGGCAGCAACTCGGCAGGCATGTTTTATCCGTTTATCGAAGACCATCAGGTAAGCTTGGTGGGTGTGGAGGCAGGCGGAAGGTCATATCGGCCTGGCGATCATGCAGCCACGCTCTGTTTCGGTCGGCCCGGCATTTTACATGGAGCATATACCTATGTGCTTCAAGATGACGACGGGCAGACGCTTCCGGTGCATTCTGTCTCGGCCGGTCTGGATTATCCTGGCACCGGTCCAGAGCATAGCTACTGGAAAGAGATCGGCCGGGTACATTATACAGCCGTTTCGGACCAGGATGCTCTGGAGGCGTTCCAGACACTGGCCCGGTACGAGGGGATTTTGCCGGCTTTAGAAAGTGCCCATGCATTAGCGGAGGCCATGCGACTGGCTGCTCAGCGACCGGCTGACCAAATCATTGTGGTATGTTTGTCTGGCCGAGGTGACAAAGACGCCGCCGAAGTGGCCCGCCTGCTTCAGCTGGAAATGCCTTCTTAACTGAGGACTCTTTCCAGGCTCGACTTTTTGCCATTTTTGGCGTTCCCCCGAAAGGAGAAAACTCTAACTCCTTGTAACTATTGGAGTTAGGAAATTGGGTGAACAAAGGAGAGTTTCGTCGTAACTGCTGATGGCAAAACCAGTTAGGAAAAATGGCAAAACTCGAGTTCCAGGAGGGTATGGCCGAATGCTATGGAAATAAGGTCAGAAGTATACGTATATTCGTAAATGATACGCATTTCCTTGGCAGAAGCACGCCTCTTTTACCAGGCGTCGGACAAACGACGGGCCCCACTGCCTGGCTGGCTGAAAAGGTGGGAAATGCTGTTTATGCGGGAATGACGCTTCGGCAAGTTCTGTCCGATAACAGCCACCCCCTTCATTTGTCCAAGACTCCAATAGGTGAACTATGAGCGCTATTGATCATGTGTTTGCCCAACTGCGTCAGGAAGGCCGAAAGACGTTGATCCCTTTCATTTCGGCTGGGGACCCAGATTTGGAGTTTACAGCGGCGATGTTGCGTCGATTGCCGGAGGTAGGGATTCGGCTTTGCGAAGTAGGTATCCCTTACAGCGATCCGATTGCCGATGGGCCGGTGATTCAGGCTTCTTATACCCGGGCATTGCAGCGGGGAATTAGTGTCCGGGCCATCTTAGAGGCGATCAGCCCGGTGGCAACACAGGCTCCGATAGTGCCGATCACCATGGTTAGTTATGCGATTGTCTATCGGCATGGTTTAGAGACCTATGTGCGAGAGGCCAAACAGGCGGGCGTGGCTGGATTGATTGTACCCGATTTGCCCCTGGAAGAATCGTCTCCCTTGGCCGATGTGTGCCGCCGGGAAGACCTCAGCCTTATCCAACTCATTACCCCCACCACACCGAAAGAGCGAGCCAAACGCATTGCTGAGCAGACCACCGGGTTTATCTATTACGTCTCGGTTGTCGGCATTACCGGCGAACGAAAGCAATTACCGCCGGAACTGGTGGATAATGTGGCCTGGCTCCGAGACCAAACCGATCTGCCTATCTGCATCGGCTTTGGCATCAGTCAGCCGGAACATGTACGTATGTTAGCACCTGTGGCCGACGGCCTTATCGTCGGCAGCGCCCTGGTGCGCCGAATCGCCGAGGCGAAAGAGCTGCCGCGCCAAAAGGCTATCGAAACCGCCTTGGAGTTTCTCCGTCACCTTGCCGCTGCGTTGGAACCGAACAATAAAATCACTATGGCTTGACCAAAGAGATAGAATTCTTATAATTTGCCTCCAATTGGGGGATATCGCCTCTGCGAGAGCAGCGGCTGGAATCTCTCCATAATCCTGGACGTATAGTGAACTTTATGAATTTTTGATTCGGTAGGCTTTAGCTGCCTTTAGGCAAAATATCTACTATATGTAGGGTGCTAGCAGGGTTAGTAACCCAATATATTGGGCCAAATGCGGAGATATCTGAAATGGTATATCTCCCTCGAATGATATACAGATTCCTACTAAGGGTGCTCATTTTTGTCTGTTGGACAATCTAGGAGCGAGATCTTCCCTGGAGAAATAAATAATCTCTAATAATCTCTTTAAAGTTGGAGGAGGTTCAGCGATGCTTAGCGCAAAAATGCAACAAGCTCTCAATGAACAGATCAATGCCGAGTTGTATTCCTCGTATTTGTATCTGGCCATGGCGGCGCATAGCGAGGCAGCCAATCTGCTTGGATTTGGCCATTGGATGCGTCTGCAGTCCGAGGAAGAGCACGGCCATGCGATGAGGATTTTCGATTTTGTCTTGGACCGTGGCGGCCGGGTGGAGCTCAAACCTATCCAAGGACCGCCCACTAGCTGGGAATCGCCGCTGGCGATGTTTGAGGCGGTTTTAGGGCACGAACAACATGTAACCCGGCTGATCCATCAATTGGTGGCTCAGGCCCGCTCCGAAAACGACTATGCCACCGAAGTCTTTTTACAGTGGTTTGTCGATGAGCAAGTCGAAGAGGAAAAACAGGCGGACCAGATCGTCCAGAAACTCCGCCAAGTCGGCAGCGTACCTGGCGGCCTCTATTGGATCGACCAAGAATTAGCCCAGCGAAAGAAAGAGTGAAGTTTGGCTTCCGAATTTTTCGAAGAGAAGGTGGGCTTTTCTTGATAGGACTATTTTGTTTTGGTAGAAGGCCGAAAGGCTTGGGAAGAAGAACACTCTTCCCTCAGAGCTTCGCAAAGAGCTTGGTAGAAAATCTGAAAGCTCCGAGAGCGGTTCCGGGAAGGGTCGATGTATTTGCCGATGGCTCTGGCTGCTTCGATTCTCTCTAATCCTGCTGGAAAGTACCCACGCTGTTTCATTAGCCTTTCGAAGGCCTCTCTCGTACCTCCTTTAATTTGATCAGGATTTCGATATCGGGATTTTTTGGGGATGTTAAGGTTAACCTTTGGGTAGGCGGTACAGACCGCTTGCCAATCGCCGAAGTACCATGCTTCCAGCTCTTCCGTGACGATCCGGTTGACGACCTGCCACTGGCAAGGGCCGACTTGGGTTCGGGTAGTGAGTCCCACCTCCTGGGCAATCTGTTCGAGTTTTTGTTTTAACTTCTGGCAGTTGTCATCGTCCTGATCCAGGACAACCACAATTCGCCAATCGGCAGGCAACCACGGGGCATACCCCTTCAATCGGTTTGGCAGTTTCTCCAGGAGATCCCCTTTTCCTTGGAAGGAATGGATATCAAAGGTCTTTCCGGAAGGGATACACCGAGCCAACAATTCCCGGAGAAAGACTTCCATCGAAAACTCTTCGACAAGGATTTCCAGATGGACGGGGGCCATGGAGACGCCCTTAACTGCCTGGAAGATACGTCTTCATTGGTTGACCAGAGGATCTCCCACGCCGAAATACCCTTCCATCCACAAATGCCCCAACAGAGCGCCGTTTCTAATGAAGTGTTGAATCTTTTCGATATCTGCCACACAACGAGTTCGCGTGTAGCCTTCTTTGTCCCGCCACAATATCCAGACTTCTTCCGGTCGTAGGGCGTTGAGAAAGAACGGGGAATGAGTGGTAGCTAACAGTTGGGTTCGTGCTGTAGCCGACCGGCATTCTTCTGCAAGTTCAGGCAAAAGCCGGGGATGAAGAAAGTTTTCCGGTTCTTCGATCCCGATAAATGGAGGTGGATTTGGGTGATAAAGCAGCACCAGATACGCCAGCATTTTTAGCGTGCCATCGGAAGCAAACCGGGCTAAAATCGGCTGAGCAAAAGGAGCATCTTTGATTTGGAGCAAAAGCCGACCATCGGGCATCATCTCGGCCAACACCGTTTCGATTCGTGGCACCCGCTCACGCAGGAGTTCAAAAATATGGTTTAGTCGCTTCGGATGTTGCTCGGCCAGGTATTGGATCACATTGGCTAGATTGTCGCCCGTCTTGCTGAGGCGTTCTTGGGGGCCTGCTTCGGGTTGGCCTCGGGCGCTATCGGCAGATAGATAGGAGACATACCAGCCAGTAATAAATTCTCGGAGCGCTGCCACCCGGGGATGTTCGGCAAGCTGGCCTAAGGCATTGACAGCCAAAAGATCAGGCGACTTCAAAGGGACCTCAATACGTTGGTCTTGTTCATCGGGCAATTCCCCGCTAATGACTTCCCCCCGCCCCCGGTGATAATTGAGAAACCGAAACGGTTTGCCTCTTGTGCCCCTTCGCCATTGCAACCACTCTTCTTGGACTATAGGTGCGCCTTGTTGCTCATCGACGGCTAAATGATAGGTAATCAACGGCAAAGGCTCTCCATCCTCCCGATATTCCCGATATTTTAGTTCGATCGTTACGGGGCCTTCGGTTCCCCGCGTCTTTAATTCTTTGGCTTTCCCACGTCGATCCCACGCTCGCCGAAGCCCATCACTAAAACATTCTGCTAAAAAGGCAAACACATCGAAAACCGTAGATTTCCCGCTTCCATTTGGCCCCAGGAGCACTGTTAGAGGAGCTAACCTTTTAAACTCCAAATCTCGTAATGCGCGAAAATTTTGTACTCGCATATACTCAATTCGAGGAGGGGGACGCCTGGGGGAATCGGTTTCTAGCCTAGCCATGGGTTTATCCCCTCATGCGACAATAAGCTCATATGAAGTTGCCAGACAATGTTAGCGCTGATTAGAAAAAACTTCCACCCTCTTTGTAGTATAACCACTCCCACCACTCTAACAATGACCAGCAGAGAAGATTCAGTCCCCAAGAAGGGGCCTGTCATGGGAAAGACGTAACACCTTCAGCCGAGTGAAGGAAGCCTTTTTTCCAGAAAATGCCCTCCAGCGGCATTCCCGCAAAAGCGGCGGTCCTGATTCTCTGCGGTGGTTGGATGAACGGGATCCCTGCTTTCGTAGGGATGACAGGGGGACTCCGTTCGGCTGAAGTCTTACATCGCTTAGAAGACCACTTGGAAGCGGAGGCCGACGACAAAGGAGTCTCGATAGATACCGGAAGGGCTGGCAATGTACATAAGGACCGGTTGCAGGGTCATCCAGGGCGTAAATTGGTATTTGTAGAACAGTTCTGTGGCTGTTTCTCGGCCGGTGCCGCCCAGATTGTGCAGAAGGTGAAAGACCGCCAGTCCGACACTGTCGTTGTCTCGGCCTGGGAAAAGTCCCCGATACAAAATTCCTGCAGCGAAATACTCTTTACATTCGGTTTCCGCTCGGGGAAAATCCGTATGGAAGCGGAAGAAACAGCCTAGGCCCTGTTCGTCCTTGTCGTCGGTGGGATTTTCCCGAAACACACTTTGTTCGATGTCGAAATACAAGGTGTATTGTTCGGGGCTTTGCTCCTCGGGCAACTGGATGGCCGATCGGTGAGAGAAGCCGAGGTCGATCACCCCCGGCAGCCGGTCGCCCAGCCGGTGCCGACGTTCCAGTTCGACAATCGTGAAGGTGGCTCCAGTATTAGAGAATCCCCACGTACGGCCATCGGGATAACCGTCCCAAACACCGGCTTTGGCCCAAAGGGCCTCAGTCAGTTTCAGCACCAACACTGCTCCCACACTATTATCCGGATAGGTTGGGGCCGGCAAGGTGGCCGGTATCCCGGCGGCCGAATGAACAAACTCGGTGGCCAGTTCCACCCGGTGGAATTCGTCGTTGACATCCTGTTTGCCCAGGCGGATCATCAGCCGATCATCCCACAAGGTGGTTTCCCACCAGTATTTCGAGACTTGGGTGCGGTTTCCGAACGAATCGATGGTGCTAATCATTTGGGCGTCGCCGACAAAGTCCAGGCTCAGGCCTCGGCCATGGGTATGCTGGAAGAGGAGGTGGAATTTGCCTGGCAGGCGGGGATTCAGTTTTGGTAGGTCCAGGTCCATGGCAAGGTCCAGCAGTCCCTCATATCGGGTGCCATGGCGAGTGCGGAGGCCGCCGCGGGTATTGCTGAGCAGTTCCCCGATGTAAATATATTCAAAAGCCACCGGACCTCTGCCATGAAACCGATCGCCTAAAAGCCGGGGAGGTTTTTCCTCAGCTTCTTGCTCTCCTCCCTCTATCTCATCTTCTTGGCTGGGTTCTTTGTTGTTTTGTTCGGTGTTGTTTACTTCGGGCGGGGGTAGTTGTCCGGTGGGTGTGCTGGCCCAGTTGGACCAACCAGCCTGCCCAGCCCGGAATCCGCCAGACAGGGGTGAAATTGGCAAGGGGGGCGTCATTGGCCCCGAGCGAGCCTGTGGATACCCAACGGAGTCCTCTTTGCCGGCCAACACATCCTCCGGCTGGGAACACGCCAGCAGGGGCAACCAAAGAAGCCATCGGCCTACGGGGAGCATGAGTAAGGCCCTATCCAACGCTAGGAGTTAGGCAAAATAGACCGGTTAGTGAAAAGCTCCGGCAGGTGCCCGGAAGACTTCCTCTGCGGATCCTTACCAGCCTGGTTTCTTATAAATCGGAAAAGCCGTGTTTGCCTTCCAGCAGTTCCCTGCCAGCCTAAGCAATCCCTACACCCGGTCCGATTTGCCAGAAAGAAAGATGGCCAAAGGCCCTTCTGGGGCCTTTTTGTGGCCAGAGGAACAAAAACATGCTGTTATCGGCATTGTGTTAGGGCAGGTTTTTGAGGGAGCCCGGGTGCAACTCCACCTAGAAAAACCGGGTGACTTTAGCCGAGAGAGGTAATTTGCTTCTGCCTCGGGGGCTTGCTGTTATAGCCAATTAGAGGTGGGGAGCTCGGAGATCACCGGAGGCAAATTCTGTAAACCCGTTGAAGAGGACAGAATGGATAAAATAGTCAATCAAACAATTCTTGATCTTCTACGTGATCTTTCCTAAATGAAGTTTCTTTTGAAATGTCTGGTATGTCCCTATTGGGGGCAATCATTTACACCCGTTGGGATGGTAAATAACTCGCAAAGATTTGTATCCCACGGAGCCAATGGGCCTGGGGCAGGCAGTGCAGGCGAAACAGACCGGCTTAAGGATAAAAAGCCCTGCTTGTCCGCTCCTTCCGCCTTAGCCTACTGCTTTTGGAGTTGTGGAAAGAAGGGGAAAAGTCTCTCTCTATTCAACGGAAGTAATTACGAAAACCATTGTTTGGCCGGTCTGAGTTGGCCGCCCAAAGGGGGCAGGGCAAAATCGGGTGTCCAAAGTCAATCGGCTAACTGGTGGAAGGAGAAGGGGGATTGTGAAAATCGGGTTGGGCTAGGGCAGCAAGTTGGTTTCGTAGCGACTGACAGGCAGTTTGGAAAGCGGCCTCCAGGTCAGAAGCATTGGAGCTGTTCATACTGTCCGGAGAGTTGGGGGCTAAGGGGGTGGCAATCTCCGAGCGGCTTGGGCTGTGGGATTCTAGAAGATCGGAATCCCCATCTGGAGAGGAATGCCATGGGACACCAGCCATCCACAGCCGATCCGCCGGGAAGCACATGGGGATCGGTCGGCAGGTGTGGCCGTCGTGGTAAAATCCGCAGTCTCGACCTGCTTGCTTGGCTGTATACAAAGCTTGGTCTGCCCGCCGGAGGATAAGTAATGGATGGTCTCCAGGTCGAACCGCTGTCAACCCAAGGCTTACCGTCATCCGTATCCTTTGATCGGAAGCCACTTCGAGGGGGGAATCTACCACGGCGGCTCGCACCCGCTGGGCCACCCGCATGGCATCTGGCAGATTGGTACTGGGTAAAAGGATGGCAAATTCTTCTCCGCCGATACGGGCAACCAAGTCCATCTCCCGCACCGCGGTTTGGAGCAGCTCGCCGAGTTGACGGAGTAGGTAGTCGCCTGTCGGGTGCCCATATTGGTCGTTGAGTTGTTTGAAATGATCCACATCGACTAACAGCAGACAGAACAAGGCTCCTTTGCGCTTCCACTCGGCCAAACGACGAACCAGCTCATCGTCAAAAGCCCGTCGGTTAGGTAGTCCAGTAAGCGGATCGGTACGAGCTTCGGCCAGGTGGGTTTGGATTTGCTGGGCCTGCTGCTGGAGTTTTTCCTCGGCTTGCTGGAGACGATGTTGGAGGCGTTCGTTGACCTGGACGATTTCGGCCACTGTTTTTAACACCAGGGCGGCCCATGCGGATGGAGAACTTTCCGGAAGGACAGTCCCTCCCGTTGTGAGCGCCCGAAGGCCTTCGTTAGCCTGTTTAATTTGGCTCTGATGCTGATCCACATCCTGGGCTACCGATTGCACTAGGCCGGTAAGGGCATGAGCCAGTTGGGCCAGTTGCCGGGCTTCGGCCGTAGGCCAAAACCTGGCGTGCTCGGTTCGCCGGCCCCCTCCACCCAGCCAGAAACCCAACCCCACCAGCCCAACCAGGCTAATCAACACACCAGTGCCTACTAAAACCCAAATCCATCCCGCCATCCCCACCGCTCTTTCTCCAGTAGTAGTTCTTTTCCTCTAAGGCCGATTTTGAGAATTCTTCTGCCGATATCAAAAGCACGGAAAATATTGATTAAACCGCAGACCTATGTATATGGAAAAGTGTGGCAATCTCTTCTGAAACTCTAGATTATACACACTGTGCAGGACAAGAAAACACGTTAGCCGAAGGGAGCGAGTCTTGTTTTTCCCTCTTCCTAGGTGTGTAAAGGAAGAAAGGGTGAAACAGAAGTGGCAACCAACCAGAGCTTTTTGTTTCACTCAGCCGGGAGAGCTTCGCTCGCCTGCCTCTCTTAGTCCCAGGCACGGTGTTATACACATCTTTGGAGGCCTCAGGGGCCATCCAGGCCTCCTACTGCGGCTGGATAAGTACTACACGAGCTTTGGAACCGGTGGACCAGAAGATTTAGGGAATTTAGCGAATTTGAGAACTATAGGAAAATGCTCTTTAGAGCCAAATGGTTGCTCTTTAACATAACTTTTTATGCATATGTCTATATTGCCCATTTGCTGGACGACCCTTCCGCAGAATCTCCACTTGTGTATAACTCCGAGCACTCCGAGGGGAGAAGCAAATTACTTCCATCGGCGGAAACGGTACGAAGAGAAAATGGGCAGAAACACGTTGCTAATTTCGGTATGGGGAAAAGGCTGGGGGATGGTAGCCAGAGGGGCAGAAAGCCTCTGTAGTTAACTGGCTCCTAGCGGTAGCCACAGGTGGGCGATGTTGAAGTAAATGATAATTCCGGTTACATCCACAAAGGTGGCCACAAACGGACTGGAAGCAAAGCCGGGGTCGAACCCTAGACGTTTAAAAATCAGCGGCAACATCGACCCGACCAAAGTACCCCAAAGACAAATGGCAGCGACACTCTGGCCAATGACAAAGGCCAGAATCCAATGGTTCACGGATCCGAGCACACTTTGGGGCGTAGCAGCGGCCCGTAAAAAACCAATCGCCCCCAAGGTGCAGCCTAATGCCACGCCCATAAAAAGTTCATGTCGGAACACCCGCCACCAATCCCGAGTGGTGACCTGTCCGATAGCCAGGGCTCGGGTAACCAAGGTGGCTGCCTGCGAACCGGAATTTCCGCCGGTGGAGATACACAGTGGCACAAATAAAGCCAGTGCCACCACGGCTTGAATGGCCTCTTCAAAATGGGCCAGGGCGGTAAAGGTGAACAGCTCGGCCACAAAGAGCATACAAAGCCAACCGGCCCGTTTCCGCCAAACCGTCAGAAATGGCATTTCCAAAAAGTTATCCACCATGGGAGCGATACCGCCCATGCGGTGGGCGTCTTCGGTGGCTTCTTCCATGAAAGTATCAATCACATCGTCATGGGTGATGATACCCAACAGATGCCGTTCTTCGTCAACGACCGGGATGGCCAACAGGTCGAAGTCGGCCACTTTGCGGGCCACCTCTTCCTGGTCTTCGGTTACTAGGACCGTAATGAGCTCAGTTTCCATGATCTCTCGGATGGGCAGATCCGGTTTGGCCAATGCGGAGACCAAGGAGCGGGCGGACACCACACCCACTAGATGCTCCTGTTCATCCACTACATAGATATAGTAGATCGTTTCCAGGCGTTGGGCTTGCCGGGTGATCTCTTCCAGAGCTTGGCGCACGGTAACCGATTCCAAGAGTTTGGCGTAGTTGGTGGTCATGCGTGCGCCGGCCGTGTTTTCTGGATAGGCGGTCAGGCGTAAAATGTCTCGCCGATGTTCCGGAGTCACCAGGGGCAACAGTTCGCCGACCACAGCCGGATCGACCTCTTTAAGGATGTCGGCCCGATCGTCCGGCGGCAGCAGCCCGATCAGTTCCGCCGCCTCTTTGCGGTCGATCGTTTCAATGATGGTTTTTTGTTTATCTCGATCAAAATAGCTAAAAATTTCCATCCGCCGGTAGGGATCGGTATGTTGCAAAATAGCCCAAGACTCCTGAGCATCCAGCCCCTCCATAAATTCGGCGGTTCGGGCCGGATGCAGGGCGGTGCAAAACTCCTCCATCTCCGCCACATTATTTTCCGCCAACATCTGTCGTAATTCCGGCAGATACAGCGTATTAATCATAGATAAACTCCCTGGAAACATAGAGCCGAGTCCAATACCTTATTTAAACTCGACTTTGGCTATTTTTGAAACTCCCTTTCTCGCCTTTAGCCATTTTCCCTAACTGCTTTTGTTTTCAGGAGTCCCAACGAAACCTCCTTTTGTTCACCCAATTTCCTAACTCCAATAGTTACAAGGAGTTCGAGCTTTTCCCTTCCAGGGCGAGGCCCAAAATGGCAAAAGGCGAGATCAAAACTTCCCCTTTATGGGGGTGGGAGGGTGGGATAAGAGCGTTCTGGCTGGGCTATTGCTGCACCGACTCCCAGCCAGTGCTTTGGGATGCCTATCAGCCTAACCCGTGGAAAGGCCATAAGTTGGAGGAGCAATTTTGGTGGCCTGCTCGACTGGGGCGGAAGGAGTCGGAAATCGCCTTTGGGCATAGCTGGCTCGGTTGGCCTCGCTCCATAGCCTCCCCCCGGAGAGGCATTCTTCAGAAAGTACAGATTTGTTATTGAAAGCTCAATAAGTAGGAGGCGATGCATAGAAAAGCGGATTTATTACTGTGTCTGTCTTTCACTGGCAGAGGAATTTCGTATTTGGTCCAAAATTTTGGGGTGGATGCCGCCTTGGGCTTGCACGATTTGCCAAGAGGCCTTCCCATCCGGCTCCAGCAAATACCGCTTCATATCTAGGCCAACGAAGAAGGTGGTTCGCTGGCCATGAAGCGGGAAACTGACTCCATAAACCAACAGCACTTCTTCGGTACTATCTTGGCGGCGGTGGGCTTCGGTGCCGACATAATGGATTTGGGCTTTATCGCCCAGGGCCAAAAGGGTGCGGATAAGATTGGGGCCTTCTGGCTGGAAGGGACGTTGCGGCACGTTCCCTATATATTGCCACAACAGAGCATGTTGCCGGGGATTCTTTCGATAGTACTCCAACAAGGCCTCTTCATTATCAAACGGATGTCGGGATTTCGGATGGAGAGTAAGTTGGTAAGCTTTGTGGGGCTGTCCTTGGCGTAACAAGTCGAACCAAAGCTCGGCCACTTGACGGGCCTCTTGGCGGAGCAGATATCGCATGGTGAGCCAATGGGCGGGGGCAGCAGCCAACCAAAAACAAGCCAAAACTAGTCCTCCCCAGGCTGCTCGGTGCCCAGTGAGTGTCTCATCCCGAGTCAAGCGCCAGAAGGCCAGCCCCGTACATCCCAAGCCCAACAACGGCAGTAGATAAAGCCACTGTTCATAAACAGCCGTAAAAGACAATACCCCCAACACCAGCCCGCCGAATGCCCAAAGACAAGGGCGTCGATACCCGACCAAGGCAGCCTCTTGGGCGTCACTGCTGAGGGGCGCAAAATCCAGGTGGTTTTCTTTCATCGGTCTGGGGATGCTTCCAAGTATATGAACGAATTATAATATTTCCTGTTGGCTCCGCAAATAATCCCAACCTCGACGGTTGCCATTTTTGTAATTTCTTTTATTTCACTGTACTTTCTCAAAAAAATTCTCTCCATGGGGAGGCTTTGGACTGAGGCCAACTGGACCCGCCATGCCCGAAGGCGATTTCCGACTCCTTCCGCCCCAGCCGAGCAGGCCACCAAAATTGTTCCTCCAACCTATGGCCTTGCAACGGGTTAGGCTGTTTGGCATCCCAAAGCGCTGGCTGGGAGCTGGTCCAGCAACAACCTAGCCAGAACGATTTTATCCCATCCTCCCACCTCCATAAAGTGGAAGTTTTGAAAAAGTACAGTTATTTCAGAGAGTTAGGTTTTGAGGATTCGAAATCCTTCCGCCGAAGGAAGAACACTATCCTGTTTTTCTAGGAAAACCTTCTGGGGGGCATTCCCACGAGAACGACAATCCAGGGTTGTTCCCCGCCAAAACGGGAAACCAGATGACTAAGAGCTTCTCAGCACGACTTTTGCTTTTTGGAAAGTCTTTTATTTCAAAGAGTTAGTCTTTGAGGACTATTTGGTCCGCAAATTTCCTAACTCCAATATTTCCAAAGGCTTAAAACATCCGGAGGAGGATGCCCTCTGGAAATTAGCAAAAGTCGAGCTAAGAAGCTACATGGGTTTTTCTCGGTTAGCGGGGCACCACATCGGCTTCTAGGGCTCGCGGGGTACCATGTTGCTGCACGTACTCTTCAAGCCAGCGACGTCGGGCTGCATATTTCGGCACGAAATCTCCCTGCCGATCGAAAACGGCCAGATATTTTTCGGATTCTTCGGTAGCAGGGCCATATTGAGCGAGTTCGTCGTCGGCCAAGCTCCGGCAGAACGGTCCGAGGGACATTTTTTGGACAAACCCAGCCCATTGCAGATCCGGGGCAAGGAAGAAAAAGTTGTTTTCACCGGGTTGAAAACCACCGCCCATAAAGTACTCGGCCAAAGGAGCCGTATGAAGCGTAAACATCGTAAAACAAACCATCACATAGCCGATCCACAAGCTAAGAAAGCCGCTGCCGATACGATCCACGATTTTCCGAAACCGAAGTTTCACCCGGGAGATAAAATCGGTTAAAACCCGAAATATGACCAAAAATACACAGAAAAGCCCCCAAAGGCACAAAAAGTCCCAGAAGAAGGTAAAGGTCGGTTCCATCTGTTCGGCCCATCGGGCTACTGGTTCCCAGAAGTTCGTAGCCAGCAGCCCAGCAAAAATGACATTGACCAGCCGCACCGCATTGCTCCAAAGACCTTCCGGATACAGGGTGCCAACACAGGCAGCAATAATCGCCAACATCAAAAGCGGCAGCAACAACGCATAGCCAGCCTTTTCCCCAGGCCCCGGTGAAGCAGGGATAATTTTCGAGGTTCCGTTAGTGGCGAATAATATCGGTGCCTGCTGGGCCATCACCAGGCCGGCTCCTACCCAAAGCTCCAATCCCACTAAACCGATTACCACTGCTAAACTTATGCCTTTCATAGGAACTGTTTCTTGTTCAAAAAGTTATGGTATTCCGATTGATTTTGGTGTGGCTTGTGTAACTTTTACCACCCTAGGGAGTTAAGGCTACTAAGCCTCTGTTGAAACCTCTTTCCGGTCGGAGGTCTAAACCCACTCCAAAACTTAAGGAAAACCGACCAGCATGGGTAAAACTTCTCCAGACGGCAGCCATCCCTTCAACAGAGCCAGAGGTTCTTAGAGTTTCATTACCCGGCTCAATTCTGGTAAGGAGGTAATTCCTTTGGCCACTAGAAGAAGTCCTTCTTCCTGCATGGTGCGCATTCCAGCTTTTTGAGCAGCTTTGCGCAATAGTTCCAACTTGGGAGAGTTGGCCAATACTTTCCGAATCGTCTCGTCAATACTCCACCATTCAAAAAGGCCGGTAATGCCGTAATAGCCGATCCCACCGCATTGCTCACATGGTTCAATGGTTGGTTGTTCCGGTGTAGGCTGAGGCGGGCGATAAAAGGTAAGCGGTTTGCCTACCGGAAAACCAAGCTGTTGGAGCATCTGGGGGGTCGGCTGATAGGCTTGTTTACATTTATCACAAAGTTTCCGGATTAAACGCTGGTTCAATACTCCAGTAATACAGGCGGCAAAGTCGGCAGGCGACACCTTCAAGGCTAAAACTCGCAACAAAGCCTCTGCACACTCCTTGGCCCGAATCGTACTGACAACCACCAGACGGTCTTCTTTCTGGATCTGTTGGCAGAGCATTTCTACGGTTCGGCCATCGACCAAATCCCGCACTACAAGCACATTAGGATACAGGCGAAATGTTTTCATTAGCACGCTGGCCGGGCTTTCTCCCTTCGAAGAGTCGTATGTATCGACCGGGATATTTTCAATTTCCTCATAGCGATGCTGCACATCTTCAACCGCCCTAAACTCCCGGAGAAAGCGGTCTTGATTTCTCAGCAGCACATCGGTCGTGGTGCGCAAGCCACCGCTTGGAATGGCTGACAAAAGCACAAATCCCTTCGGCCGGTC
>JANXAQ010000110.1 GCA_025062105.1 Thermoguttaceae bacterium | reverse complement strand
AATCATATTGGGGAGACTGCTTAAACCAGACCAGCACTTTGCCTGTCCGGGAGCCGACTTCCCAACCTTTCGGACCGGCTATTTTTAGCCGATTATCGTCCAAGCCAGGAATCTGCGGGTCGTCGGATGGAAAATAGGGGCCCAATTTAACTTCACTTAACTCCGCTGGGGTGATGGTAACCAGTTTTGAGCCCGCTGTTTTGCCGCCGGAAGAACCACTGGGGGCCGAAGGGCCGCAGCCCCCCACCAACCCGCCCAAAAGCCCATAAACCACAATGAGTAGAATAGCTTGACTCCGCATGGAAAATTGCCTCCACCCTTATAAACCGGTATGAGCAGAAGGGAGCCCCCATACTTGGCTCGCTGTTATACACTTCTTTGGGAGGGATTTACCATCACAACACCAACAAATTACCAAATAGGGGGATAACAAACCTTCCAAAAGAAGCAAACGGGTGCTTTGGAGAAATTACACAATTTGGGAAAGATTATTTGGAAGCTCAGAAAATATTTGGTTTCCAAACTATTTTGCCTATATTGCTTATTTTATTCATTCTGTTTTGTTCTGTTATCTTTCTCAATTTACCTAAAGTGATGTACGATCCCCTGAACTCGAACTTGTGTATAACAACGAGCACTCGGTGGAAGGGTTAATTAATTATCCGATTTCTTTTCCTAAATTGCCACGGTTCTCTAATTTTTGATCTCCCGGATTCGTCCTTCCGCTTGCCTGGAACTGTTACACTGCAGGAAATAAATGTGGTCCGTGTGAACTCGACTTTGGACAATTTTCCTAACTTCTTTCCTGCTCAGGAGTTACGGCGGACCTTCCTTTTGCCCATACAATTTTCTAAGTCCAATCATTTCAAGGAGTTAGAACTTTCTCACTTCGGCAGGAGTCCGAACATAGCAAAAGTCGAGTTGAAGGAAACCCCTGCATAATTCAAGGGAGCTATTTGGAGACCATTTTGGTTCTCTTCGGGACTAACCGAATATATTTCGCTGTTTTACACAAGTTGGCGTTGAAGTGCTTGGAGATCAGTTTAGGCAAATCACGAAAACTCGTTGAAGAACACTGAATAGAAAAGAAAAAATAGGTAATAACCAAAACAGTTTCTGAAACCATGTACCTCCGGAGCTTCCAACGGATCTTTCCTAACGTATGCCATTTCTCCAAAGTAGCAATTACCTTCGAAAGGTCCATTATTTGCTCCGTTGTGATTGATACCATACCTCCCAAAGATGTGTATAACATCTATATTGGGGTGCTCGCACTGCAAGCACCCTCCATATAGTAGGTATTTAGATGGGGAAAGCAAAATCCTACCGAATCCCAAATCCTAAAGTTCACTATTTGTCCAGGATTATGCAGAGGTTCCTGAAATTGAGGTTCCTGAAATAACCTGAAATAATTAAATAAGAAGAGTGAATTGGTAAAAGTCCCGCTACCCGGAACCGCTCCCTACAAACCACTCTGCAAGTCCAAGGGCCTCCTTCTTGGGCGAAGAAGGAGCTTCTCTGCTCGGCTGAAAAGTTCTGAAGATTTGGGCACGAAAATGCGATTGCCCGGTTGGGCCTCTGGGAAGTGCCCCCTCGAGATATGTACTGCCAATCTCCCTCAATAGGGGGGTCTCTTGGGAAGGAAGTTATTCTTGGATGACTTCTTTCACTAATTGGACAAAATGGGGAGTTTTGGTAGATTGGGTAAGTTCTTCAGCCTTTTTATCGGCCAGTTTTCGCTCGCTATATTCAAACAGGGCCACCCGACGCAAGTTTTGGTTAAAAACCCCCCAAAAGGCTTTCAGCCGAACCTCTTTTTCTGCCTTTTTGGAGCGTTTAGTGGGTTTAGGCAGTGTGGGAGATGGGGGTTGTGGGAGGGCGAGCTCCTGTGCCGGGGTTTGTTCGGTTCTGTTGGCCGAGACCTCTTGTGCCTCGGCCTGCTGACGTAACTCTTTGCGATTTAAAATTTTACGTGGCATGGTTTATCCTTCCCGAAAAATCGGCCTGTGCATTCCCCGGCCATCCTAGCCCTGGCGGATTCCACCCCACCCGCCAAGGATTTCTTGTATCATACCTGGTTTTGTCCTGAGAAGCTACTGCCCCAGCAGGCTGGGTACGGCTGAAATTTTGTGTTTCAAATGGACCAAATAGCTAACCCAGCCTAACCCCTGGAAATCCAGTTTTTCCACAGAAACCTCCCAGGTTTACTTCCGGAGCAGATCAAAACTCCTCCCAGAATCCCTTGGCCTCTGATCTGGAATCTGGAACTTCCTATTTCTTTTTCTTTGCAGATCCCCAGACATTCCTTGTAGATGCTCAGATAAAGGGAATGGAGTAGCACTGGGCACTAAATACCTTCCTTATCCTTCCTCAGCGGACCAAAAAAATAGCCCCAGCAAGCTGACGGCGCACATCTTACCAGAATCAACCAAGCAGGCATCCTGCCACGACCAAACAGCTTAGGCTCCCTTGCATAGAACATATTGAACATATAGTGAACACTATGAACTTTTGATTTGGTAGGCTTTAACTACTACCATTTAAACTTCTAAATATAGAGGCTGGCTAGCAGTCCTAAAGCCCCAACAAATATGGACAGTCCTGGAGGGAACCAAAATGATATAAAATATCTAAATTATGCAGGGGTTCCAGGGTATTTTTATCCTATGTCGGCTTACGTTGCCCCTCAGAGAATCTACAGGGTTGCTAAGATCGCTAGGCCCAAAGATGGTAGGTATTGGTGTAGGAGAAGCCCGCGGCTACAAAATCAAAAGTCGATTAAGTTCCACTATATGTCTAGTCGCCTGCGTGGATCCTGGTAAATATTCAACAGGGCCTTTGGGGTGGGAATAGAGTGTAGAATACCTTCAGGAGTTAAGCTAAACTTCCTTGGCCGCTTGGCAGAAGCGTTACTGCAGCTGAAATTCAAGGAAAGTCTTCAAGACCCAAAGGCGGGGAGGCCGTGAGTGTGGCACAGGTGTTCCTGTAACTGAAGTTCAGGAAATTGCTCACCATCCCAGGCAAAAGGAGGCAGAGGAACATGAGCGAGATTACTCTTCGAGTGGGGCAGAGCAGAATCGGGCTGGTTACTTTGGGCATAGGATTTTTTTTTGGCTGGGGGATGGTTTTTGCACAGGAGGTGGTTCGGCTACCGGCTACGGCCGACGTTTGGTTGTCGGACGCTGTGGAACAAGAGCGGAACACGAATTCGGGAAAATGTGATCGGCTGAAGCTAAAAAACATTCAGGAGATGGCATTGATTCGGTTTGATGCCTCGGCGGTGCGGGGGCGGGAGGTTTTGGCGGCGAAGCTTTTTTTGCGGCGAGCTAGCGATGATCGGCTTCGGTACATCCGGGTCTCTACGGTCAATCAGGACTGGGAGGAGGGCGATAGTCGCACCCCGTACGGTCCACCGACAGGGGCGACCTTTCTGTATGCGGACGCCAGGCCTGATCGGCGCCGAGCTTGGGCTTGGCCGGGCTCCACGTTGGCCGATGTGATCATGTCCTCCGGCAATAGCTTGGGCTGTTGGGCTGAACGTCAAGAACTGGCCGATCGTTGGATCTGCGTACCGATTACGCCAGAATTGATCTATGCGATGGTAGCTGGGGATACGGATGGTTTGGCTGTTATGGATGGCGGTAACCCCGCCAACCACAACAACTTCGTTTTCAGTCGGGAATCCCGAGGAAATGAACCTTATATTGAAGTTCATGTTGGGGGCAAATTGGAAGCTGTTCCGGCGGCACCGAGACTGAAAGCTGAGCCTGCTCCTGAGCGTGCCCATCTGGATACCGGAGCGATTCGCATTTCGATTGAACCGGCCGAGCAGGTCTTTTGCTGGCGGGTTCGTTTGGACGGCCGTCCGGTGGAGCGGTGGCGGGTGAAACATCCCGAACCTGGCCGAACCACCGTGTTTTATTTGGAGGATTTGGCCCCGGACAGGGAATATCTGTTGGAGGTGGAGGCAGTTTCTCCGGGCGGAAGGGTTTCCCCAGCCACTAGGGTGCGGGTGCGAAGCGGCCCAGCCCTTGGCCGACCCACTCTCCTCAAACCGATTCAGCCACCGCCTGCCGGACCAGTAGCCCCTTGGCAAGCAGGCCGGATCCGGGTATGGGCTTTGCCAGGTTTAGTAAAAATAAATCCACTTAAACCAGAACCGCTTTGCGATGATCTTGGTCCGGCCAACCGACAAGGTCCGCCTCATACTATGCCCAACGCCGTCTGGGACGGTAAGCAGGTGCGAGTTTTTGGCTGCCGAGGAGAATATGTCTCTTTTCAGCTTTGCATTGAGAAATTGCAGGAGCAGCCGGTCGGCCAGATTCGGGTTCGACCGGATCCATTGATCGGGCCAAACCAATTCGCCATTGGCGGCTCGGAAATCGAACTATATCTGATCTGGTATGCGAAAAATCGAGCTCAGCGCTGGCAGCCCGCCTATTGTATTCCCATGCCGCATGGGTTTCCGTTTGATATTCCCAATCGGCAGCGAGGCATAGAGGGGCAGCAGAACCAGCTGGTATATGTAGATGTGTATATTCCAAAGGAGGCTCCCGGTGGGCTGTACCAAGGCCAATTTCTGGTGGAAACAGGCCAACGAGAACGGCTCCAAGTGCCGGTAAGTTTGGAAGTGTTTGAGTTCAGCTTACCCGACCGACTCAGTTTCTGGCCGGAACTGAACGCCTATCATCTCCCGCCCAAACCTTATGACTATTATATCCTGGCCCATCAGCACCGCTGTGTGCTGAACTGCATGGGTTGGCCCCGACCGAAACTAACCGGCTGGGGAAAGACGCTCCGGGCGGACTGGACAGAATTTGACCGACGCGTCGGCCCGCTTTTGACCGGCCAGCTGTTCGCCCAATGCCGACGTCGTGGCGTACCAATCGAATGCATGTATCTACCCTTCGGCGATGATTGGCCCATGCCCCTCAATTATAAAACCTATGCCTATCCCGGTCCTTGGCCTAAAAAAGGGGACAACATCCAGGGCATTATTGATCACTATCTGAAAGGTCCCTATATCGCCCATGGCTTGAGCCAAGATTATAAAGACGGTTTTCACGCCATCCAGCGGCAATTTATCGAACATTTCCGACAACGTGGCTACAACCAGACCGAAATGCAATGTTTCTATGGCAACAAGGTAACCCACCGAATTGACTACGGGGCGAACATGTGGTGGACTACGGATGAGCCGTATTTCTGGGACGATTGGCTTGCCCTGCAATTCTTTACCCGCCTGTGGACGGTAGGCCGAGGCAATGCGGATCCACGCCTGTGGGTGGCTCGGGCTGATATTTCCAGACCTCAGTGGCAAGGCAATGTGCTCAAAGGCATTGTAGATGTGGTTTATTACGGGGCTGGCGGCTTCAGCACGCCCGCCATGGTCCGCCGATGCCGAATCCTTAGCCAAGAGACCGGCCTGCGCATTCGTTCCTATGGCGGGGCCGGGCCAGACGATGCCAGTGGATTGCAAAATGTGGTTGCTCTGCTCAGTGTCTGGTGCGATGGAGCAGAAGCCTTCTTGCCCTGGCAAACCCTTGGGCCGGACACCGCTTTGGACGAACACGACCGAGCCTTGCAGGGAGGTGGAGCAGCACTGTTGGTCCCCGGCGATCGATTCGCACTGCCCGTGGTGGCAGATCTGCGTCTGAAGGCCTTCCGAGACGGCCAACAACTGATCGAATACCTCACCCTGCTCTGCCAACGGCACCGACTGGTTCGGGAACAGGTCAAAGCCATGCTCTGGGAATTAGTCCCCTTGGAAGGCCAAATGCGCGGTGGCGTTGATAACGCCGACGCCATGCAATTTGGCACCATCTCCGCCTGGCATTTGGCGCAGATTCGACGCCAACTTGCGGAACTGATCGCCGCTGCTGCCAAACCCTAGCCTCCTGCTGGTACAATTCCTCCACAGGAAGTAGGACTCTCCTGCCCCTGGCCGGGACATGGGTCTATACAACATAGCTCTTTGCTGTAGGGGGGTCGCCTTAACGACCACTTTACCCAAACCCCGGCACTTTATGAAAAATTACTCTTGAGAGTCTATCCTAAAAGCATCTTCTGTGATGAAAGCAGGAGTTCTTTCCTCAATTCCCCAAAATCCCTGTTTTTAAGGAGTGTTGGGGTAGGAGGCGGTCGGCAAAACACATGGCAAACCATCCAAATCCCACTTTCAGAACAGCCCCTAAAAGTGTTACAAGGTACTGAAGTGGTACACGATACTAAATGGGAACCTCTGCATAATTCAAAGAGGATACTTTTATACCATATTAGGTTGCTTTCCCTCTAACCCAATATGTAAGGCAGATAGTATTCCTAGCCCCCAATAGATATTAGGGATTCAGGTAGGAACACCGAATGGCGATTGAATCAATAGTTCATAATGTTCACTATATGTTCAGGATTTTGCAGAGTTTTCGATAGTACTGGAGGCTAGTGGAGCAGTGGCTTTAGACGCCCGAACGCGACGTTGGTTTGATCGGATTTTGGAGGAGGTACTCCAGCAGATGCCGCCGTTAGTGCATCAACTGCTGGAGCAAGTGCCGCTGCATGTGGAAGATTATCCGCCGCCGGAAGTGCTCCGGGAACATGGCGTACGGTTCCGGGACGAACTCTGTGGCCGATATACAGGTATTCCTATCACCCAAAAAAGCTTGGAACACTCCGGCACCTTGCCAGATGTGGTTACCATCTACCGAGAAGGCATCCTAGCAGCCGCGTCGGATCGGCATGGCCGGGTCAGCTTAAAACGCCTCCGCCGCCAAATCCGTATTACTATCCTCCACGAACTGGGCCATCACCATGGACTAAGCGAAGAAGAACTCCGAGAGCTCGGCTATGAGTAAAAATCTGACCCTTCAACTAAAGACCTTTTCTGCCAACGAAGACACTTGCCCTCCCAGTTTGGTGGCCACAGACAAATCACCTTGCAGCCTACAGGCACAGACAATAGGACCGCGTGCATCTTCCAAAGAAAATATTTTTACACCATTTGGGCGCTCTCTCTAACCCAATTGATAAGGTTGCACTACTGCTAGCAACCTACTCATAGGAGGTCGTTGAACGAGGTGGGCTAATCCCTGCCGAATCAAAAGTCCATAAAGTTAATTAAATGTTCAGTATTTGCAGAGTTCCCAATAACACGGAGAGCGATTCAACTAGAATCTTACTTAACCTTCGGCCAAACGGAATCGCCGCCTCGGAACCCGCCATTTGAAGCACATGGGCAATTAGAAAAAAGCAGGGAAAATCACCAAGCCAGTGCATCTTGAAGGTTTTCCCCTTTTCTCCTGTTTGCTCAATTTCATAAGTACTCCATTCGGCTGAATAGTAAGCATCTTCGTATTTGGTCATACTTCAGCCGAATGAGTGGGCCAATTTTTTTCTCCTCTTAACGCTGTTTCCAAAGGGGATAAAAGACGAAGGCCACAGAGGGAAACAAGCAGGCCTTTTGGCCTCTGCAGCTGTCCAGCTTCACTGGCCCACCTCTCTGCCAGGCGGTCTGGCTGTTATATACATCTTGGGGGATGATGGATTTGCCATTCCAATCTCAGAAAACGATTGCCCCACCTAGCAGGATAACGAACTTCTCCAAAGAAGCCAATCTTTACTTTGGAGAAATTCCACAATGAAAGAAAAGGAACCTCTGCAAATTATGAACATATAGTTATTATTATGAACTTTTGGTTTCTAGCCGTGCCGTTGTCCTACCTGGACTGCTACTATCTATTGGGTCCTAGCAATACTGGCAACCCCCTATGTTGTAGTAAAGGGAGACTATGCCAAAATGGTATAAAAACATCCCCTTTAAAGGATGGAGAGCTTCCAAAAATCATTGGGAAGATCAGAAAGTGTTTGGTTTCAGAAACTATTTTGCCTATATTGCCTGTTCTATTTGCTTGGTCAAACTTTCGGGATTTGCCTAAAGTGCTATCCGAGCCCCTGAACTCTAACTTGTGTGTAACAGCAAGGCCAGTCGGTGAAGCGACGATTTATTCCCGCAGTTAAAAACCCTCACCAATCTCTAGAGAGGTTTCTTTTGGCATGATTAGCGGACCGCAGTGGTAGCCGGATGCCCCAGCATGGTAGGAGCCGATTCAGGCATTTGAGGCCGGGTAAGCTGTCTGTCCACTGCGCCACTGGATGCCAGAGGCTGGAAGAGCGGCGACTGAGCTAGGGCTTTGCCCACTGAACCGGGAGCAAACAGCGGCCTGCTTCCAGCCGCTAACCAACCATTTACTCCAATGGAACCAGAACGGCTTGCGCCATCCGGTTGGTTGGCCGGGAGGGGAGAATTCGTCTGGGCAAGAGACTGGCCGGATAAATCAGGCCCTCTGGCCGAGAGACTCGCCAAATTCCCATCTCCAGCGGAGTCTGGATGGCGCTGGGGAGCGGCAGCCTGAAATGCCGGCGCCGACTGAGGTCCACTACTACTAACCGCTCCCCCAGCCTGGTCTCGAGTTCCACCCGTAGGGGAAGTCTCATGCAACGGTACCAGCGGCAAGCTCCAGATAATGCCTGGTCTGGCGGTCGAGCCCGGTCGATACAGCCCTGGCTGCTGAGTGAAGCCGGCCAACTGGTTAGGCAGAGAGGATTGGCTCGGTGTGGAAGCGGTACTGGCCAGTTGGAGACTGGAACCGATCTGCGGTACCTGGGCATTTGGAGCAATGCTGTCCGACAACGGTGCTGCAGAGGGCTGAGCAGTGGCCTGGGCTGCAGCGGCCGTTGCCCATCCACCAGATCCCACTGCGCAGGCCGAGGGATTGCTGCCAGGGGCAACCGTCCCTACTCCGGAACTGGCCCCAGCCACCATCCGCTCCGAAGCTGGTCTTAACGCCGGAAAACCCTGCCCCACCCAAGCCACCCATTGGTTCTGAAGTGTCTGAAGGTTTGGGATGCCGTAATGTTTGTGTAAAGCATCGGCCCATCGGCCAGTATTGAGTCCATCGGCCACAAAGTCCACATATTTTCGTCGGCCTCCTAGCTGGATCAAGTACTCGGCCAAAGCATAAGCCTGAGCATATAAAGGCAGGATGTCAGCCGGATATTCGCTCATAGCAAACATCCGATCAAACGGGATGCCCCGATTGGACCGTAGAAACTGCAGGAGCATGTGGCGGTGTTTGGCTTTTTCGGTCTCGTTTTCTACGGTGCTAGCAGCACCTTCGTCGGCCCAACGAGGCAGAGGCCGACGAAAATAACTGGCAAAAATCATGTGAGTAATTTCATGTGGTAAGACGGAATCTAGGATCCGCTCATAGGAACCTTGGATGGTCATCCGCCAGCCATAGACTTCGCCCCGATCAAACACAAAACTAGTGGCGCCACCGGCGCCTAGATGCGGCCCGACCGTAGCGGTGATCGGGCACGGATATGACCAATCGGGCAGCACCTGCCCCAGCCAGGCGATGGCCAACTCCCGGCGAAGTTTCTCTGCTTGCTGAGCAAAGGCCACTGCATGTTGAGAGTCAGCCGTATGCACAATAAAGTTCCTGCTTCGGGCACTGGCCCCCAGCGAGGCCAAACAAACCACAACAAGTCCAACAACTCCCAACCGCCGTGCATCCATGCTTGCTACCTCCTCCCCGTCCACAGCGGAGCCGGAGGCTCCTTCCGTGGAAAACCTTAGGGGTCAAAAGTTCTCTCCTCCCATCCACCTCGCCCTGGAGAAGTTTGCCGGGCGTTCCCAATAAGTCGAAAGCAAGCCGCTGAAGCCTCGTCTAGGGATCCCCTCTACCGAACAACGCCTTTCTCCGGGCAGTAGGTTTTCACTGGCCAGCCTTTTTAGCAGGTTTGCCGGAAACGGGCAAGTCTGATTCTCCAAACTCCTATTATTTTCTTTTGCCCTGTAGTTGCGTTTGCCTGCGCCAAGCTAGCCCAATATCCGATCCGCTCTAAAGGATTTTTTTTGCTTCCGCACAGAGAAACCAGATAAACTCGGCAAATCAGATAATAAGGATATATTTCTGGAACCTCTACAAAATCCTAAACATTTATAGTGAACTTCAGGAACTTTTGATTCTGTAGCCGCTGGGTACTACTGCCTGAATACCTAACTATCTATTGGGTGCGAGCAATGCTAGCAGCTCTATATGTTGTGTTAGAGAGAGACCAGCCAACATGGCAGAAAAATGCTTTTGAATTATGGAGAGGTTCCTTCACACTTATTTCAAAGGGATGTAACAGTTCAGGCAAGCGGAGATTGAATCCGGGAGATCAAAATTTAGAGAACCTTGGCAATTTTAACATTCTCTGCCAAGTGGTGAGACAGCAGAGGAACCCACCATTTGGAGAAAATGGGTAGTTTGGGAAAAGAGATTTGGAAAATTTGGGAAATATAGGGAATGCTCTATTTCCTTAATTTTTCCAAAACCATGCATATTCCATTGGGCTGAATACTTACCTATCATCTTAAGAATGATGCAGGGGGTTCCCCCAGTATGGCTCGCTGTTATACACAAGGTTATACACAAGTTGGCGTTGAAGCGTTCGAACTTCATTTTCGCAAATCCCAAAAGCTCGGGGAACAACGCATAATGGATACAATAGACGATCTAGCTACAGTGTCTTTGAAACCAAGCACTTTTTGCTTTTGGAAGTGATCTTTCCTAAATGCTGCAATTTCTCCAAAGTAACCATTAGCTTCTTTTGAAAGCTTCGTTATTCCCCTGTTTGGGGTAATCATTTGCTGCCGTTAGAATGGGAAATCCCTCCCAAAAATGTGTATAACAGCGAGCCCAGTACGGCCTCCTTACTGTGTCTCCTTCCAGACCCTGCTTAAACTCCAATACTCCGCAAGGGAGCTGAACCGGCGTTGCCATGGAGGAAACTTCATGAAAGCCTTAGTGTTAACGGCCTACCATCGGCTGGAAGTGCTCCAGGTACCCGAGCCGTCGCTTGGGCCAGAAGAGGTCCTGGTTCGGGTGGATTGCTGTGGGATATGCGGGAGCGATGTGCATGGACTGGATGGATCGACTGGCCGTCGCCGTCCGCCGGTGATCATGGGTCATGAAGCTGCTGGGGTGATTGCGCAGATAGGCCCGGCCGTAGAAGGCTGGTCCGTAGGCGACCGGGTTACCTTCGATTCGACCATCTGGTGTGGCCGATGCCCCATGTGCCGAAAAGGGTTTTGGAATCTCTGCGACCGACGTCGGGTTTTTGGCGTCTCCTGTGAAGAATACCGGCAGAACGGGGCATTTGCCGAATATGTGGCGGTACCTCAGCATATCCTTTACCGGCTGCCGGAGGGAGTAACTTTTCAGCAGGCCGCATTGGTGGAACCTTTAGCTGTGGCCATGCACGCCGCCAGTCAAATCCCAATCCAGCTGGGGGATACGGCAGTGATCATCGGCACCGGGATGGTCGGGCTGTTGGCTGTGCAAGTCCTCCGCCAGGCAGGCTGTAGCCGAATCTGGGCCGTCGATCTGGATCCAGGCCGACTCGAATTGGCCTGCCAATTAGGTGCCCAAGTAGGCTTTCGGCCTGATGAAGTGGATGTGGCTAAAGAAATCCGGCATCGCACCGGGGGCCGGGGTGCCGATGTGGTGCTAGAGGTGGTGGGGTTGTCCCAGACGGTGGGTTTGGCGGTGGAAATCGTCCGAAAAGGCGGCGCGGTCAGTTTGGTGGGCAATGTCTCTGCGGAGGTCTCATTACCCCTGCAGAAAGTGGTAACCAGACAGATTCGGCTTCAAGGGGTATGTGCCTCTTGTGGGGAGTATCCAATCTGTTTGGACTTGATTGCCCAGGGCAGGATCCGGGTGGAACCACTGATTAGTGTGGTAGCTCCGTTGGAGGAAGGCCCAGAGTGGTTTGGCCGACTCTATCGTCGCGAACCTGGGTTACTGAAAGTGCTGCTTCGGCCATAAAATGCATTTACCCCAAAATAAAAAAGCAGAAACACTTTCCCCGAACAGATTAGCTGACTAAACTGAGCGCCTCGGAACTCCCCCCCATTGGGAGATTGCTGTTATACCCCGTCTTTTGAGATGTATTTACACCGGCGGCCAATTAACTACCCCAAATAAGTGAAAACCAATCTCTCAAAACAAGTCAAAAGTTACTTTTTGGAAAATCCAGAGAGGGTAAGCCCATTTGGAGGATCGGAAAGTGTTCGATTTCAGAAACTGTTTTCCTATATTTCCCATTTTGTCTATTCTGTGTTCTTCGGGTATATACCTAAAGTAATGCCCGATCCTCTGAAATCTGGGTATAACAGCAAGCCCATTGGGTGGGGAACAAGAGGGGGGCTTACTCGAGTTCGCAGAAAGAGAAAGGTCTTAAAATAGAGAAAATAGAGAAAATATAGAGAATATGAAAAGATTTAGCAAAGCAGACAGAAATCAAAAATCTTTCGTTAGGCTACAGGACGTCGGTAATATTGGTAAGCTAGCAAAACCTCATAGAGATCCATCGAAATGCTAACTTCATCATCCGCAAAGTCCCGTAGCCAAGTCCGATCCGATTGGACTGCATCAGCCAAAAGAGGCAAAATCTCCCCTAAAGTTACGGTTACCATCGGTTTAGACTCCTGAAGCACCGACCCGCATCGGGGAGTTTCCTCTTGGGGGCCATAATAAATTCGTAACTGAGGACGCATCTCGGTGATCCTTCCACTAACCACTAATAATATATGTTGGGCTTGGACGAAGAATATCGAGTTTTGACCAAAAACGCCAACTCACGCCGCTTGGCTGCTCGCCCCCCCTATTCGGCGGTCTCCCATGGGCTGGATTGAAGTTGTCTGATATATCGGCCAACCCGGCCTTGTGGATTTGAACTTTTTAACGGAAAATAACTTTTTTATGCAAAACTAGCGAGATAGGGATTGCAAGGAAGGCCCCGTGGAGTTCGCAGGGGGAGGAGAGTCCGGTAGGGAACACCGGCTCCTAAGACTCTGCAGGCACACTTAAGTGGCTGTTTTTTGGAACTTGGCCTTTTTTCGGCCCTACAAGCTGTCTTGGTGGGTAAGTCCACACCAAGTCTCCTCTGCCCCAATCGGGCTAGGGGAGAGCCTAGCCCCGGCAAGATAGGCAGAACACATAGAACCTTTCAAAAAGCCAAATGGTTCTAGGTTCTTCCTGAGGCTTTGGGGATAGCAAAGAAATCAAGGAAACCGTTAAAATCTTGAATATACTGGTGTTTTCTCAGGCACTAAACTAGCAGCCTGTTGGTTTCAAGAGGAAGTAGGAGCGTATTGCTAGCCGTAGGGAGCTTTTCCCCACAACGGTTGAAAGGTTTGAACATACCCACAAATTGCCTATGATCGAGCCAGTAACGATCCATTTACGTCCAATTGCTCGGGCTTTACGGATTACTTATCGGCAGGTGGAGGCGGTGGCCCAACTGCTAGAGGAAGGCAAGTCAGTGCCTTTCATTGCTCGATACCGGAAGGACCAGACCAACGGACTGGAAGAGGAGCAAATTTGGCGGATTCGGAGCCTGCTTAGGCAAGCCCGCCTACTTGCTCAGCGGAAAGAAACCATTCTTCGCAGCCTCCAGGTGCAAGGCAAATGGACGCCGGAATTGGATCGGCAGATCCGCACAGCTACCACCAGCCGCCGTCTAGAAGACCTCTACCTTCCCTATAAACCGAAAAAGGAAGGCTTGGCCACCACCGCCCGTGACCGAGGCCTAGAACCCCTAGCTGAGGAAATTCTTCAGGCTGCTCCAACTTGTGCCAATTTGGAGGCCCGAGCCGCTGATTTCGTCAATCCCGATAAACAAGTGCGTACTCCTGCCGATGCTCTGTTAGGCGCAGGCCATATCTTGGCTGAAATGATCAGCGAACATGCTGATCTGCGAAAAAAACTCCGAGAAGTCTTCTATCGAACAGCTCGTATTTGCTCTCGATTGCTGGAGACAGTTCCGCTTCCTCCGGGCTGGCAGCCTAAGGAAAAAAAGTCCACCATACAGGCTTCGGCACCAGCTCCTGAACCTACTTCCCCGTCTAAACCTCCTGAAATTTCCACGGATCTTTCAGCCTCGGAAGGGGCCCAGATGCCTTTGGCCCAGCAACCCATGGAAGCGGAATCAGGCAGCGCTGAGTCCTCTTCCGAACCTGGTAAGGGACTTTCGGAGCAAGCCAGTGTCCAGAATTCTTCCGACGCTTCCTTTGGGGGCGCAACCTCTTTAGACAGGGATGCTGCAAGCCAGGTTGTAAGCGGCGGGACGTATGTTTCCGAAGATGTGTCGAAAACCTCTCCAGAGTCTCTAAACGGTTCCTCTACCGCACCGCAAAACCATGCCACTCCTCCCGCTTCCGAACCCTCCGAACCTTCAGAGCCTTCCGGACAAAACAGTTCTTCTGCCTACGCTGAGAGTTCTGGTTCTTTGGAGACGGAGCAGTTAGCAGAAGCAGAAGCGAGAACAAAGCTCCAAGAGGAATTGCAACCCCAACAGGGGGCAGAAGCGTGTGCCGGTGATCAGACGAATCATTCGCTTCCAACGGCCAGTGTGCAGGCAGCTTTAGCAGCCGAGGAGGCGCCGGAAGGGATTTCGGAGCCCCAGCCGTCGGCAGCGGGTGCCCAGCCCTTGAGCCAAGCCGATCTGCGACGCCAACAAAAAGAACTCAAAAAACAACGCCTGTTGCAGCAACGTCTGCGAGCTTACCAAGATTTTTTCGACTTCCAAGAATCCATCCGGAAGGTGTCGCACTATCGGGTGTTGTGTCTGAATCGAGGAGAGCGACAAAAAATCCTACGAGTCTGGATTGAGTGCGATCGGGAGGCAATGCGGCAGGTCCTCTATCAGGAGTGTGTCCCTCCGGAACACCCCCATGCCGATTTTCTGCGCGGTTGTGCGGACGATGCCCTGGAGCGGTTGCTTTTGCCGAGTCTGGAGCGAGAAGCACGACGAGAACTGACCGAACAAGCAGAAGCCCATGCGGTGGAAGTGGTCAGCAAATCATTGCGCAAGATGTTATTGCAGCGGCCGGTGCGCGGCAAACGCATCTTAGCCGTCGATCCGGGGCTTAGGAACGGATATGTATTGGCCGCTTTGGATGAGTTCGGCAATCTATTGGAACATGCCGAGCTGTATTTGGTAGGGCGAACCGAAGATCGGCAGTCCGCCAAGGAAAAACTTGTGCGGTTAATTCGCCGCTATCGGATTGGGGTGGTGGGAATCGGCAATGGACCGGGCGCTCGACTCTTCGAGGATTTCCTAGCCGAACTGGTTAATGGCGAATTGAAAACCGAAGACTTGCAATATGGAATTGTTTCTCAAATTGGCGCCAAGGCCTATGCGCGAAGCTCGGTGGGCCAAGAGGAGTTTCCATATTATGATGTGCGGGTGCGGTCGGCCATTTTCATTGGACGGCGGCTGCTAGATCCTTTGAGCGAACTGGTGAAGGTTGAGCCTGCTCATTTGGCCACTGGTATCTATCAGCATGACGTCAAAGCCAAACATCTCGAACCCCTGCTGGAGGAAGTGGTAGAATCGTGTGTGAATCGAGTTGGGGTGGATGTAAATACAGCACATCCTTGGCTGCTGCGATATGTCTCCGGGTTGAACATGGTTTTAGCTCGGCGGCTAGAGGAATATCGACGAGAACATGGCCCATTCCGCACCCGAACCGATCTGAAGCAAATTCCCGGATTCGGGGAAGGGACGTTTGAGTTGGCCGCCGGCTTTTTGAAAATCCTCCATGGTCCAGAACCGTTGGACCGAACCGGTATCCATCCGGATAGCTACCCGTTGGCCCAGAAGATCTTGGAAAAAGTTTCCGCCCAAGCTCAGGATCTGTGGAATCCTGCAGTGGCTTCTGGGCTGCAGAAGCAGCTTGGACAGTTGGACGTGCAAACTCTGGCCCAGGAACTAGGGGCTGGAATCTGGACAGTCCGTCAGGTACTGGGGGAGCTTCGGCGGGCTGGTCGAGATCCGCGCGACGATTCGCCCGCACTATCCTTTAAACGGGCTCGCCTCAAACCAGAAGAATTGCAGCCCGATATGGAACTTACAGGAACTGTAGTTCATATTACCAATTTCGGCGCCTTCGTGGATATCGGCGCCGGCGAAAACGGTTTAGTGCATATTAGCCAACTTGCCCCACGCTATGTCCGAGATCCCCGCGAAGTAGTCTCTGTAGGAGATAGTGTAAAAGTATGGGTCCTTCAGGTGGACCTGGAACGACGCCGGATCTCTCTGTCGATGATTCCGCCCGATCAGCGAACACAAACTGCTCAAGCTCCTCGTGTAGGAAAAGCGCCGCGGGAGAAACCTCCTTCAGCTGCGCCGGAAAAACGAGCTCCTGTTCCCGGGGAGAAAACTCCTTCGAGTGCAGTGGGGCAACCCATCGCAAAACCTTCATTGCCTCAAAGAGCACCTGCTGCCACAGGAGCCTCGCAGCCAGCCTCCAAGCCCTCTGCCCGGCAATTCCGCTCCAAAGCCCCTCCCCCGCCACCACCCAAACTTTCCGAAGCAGTCAAACAGGGCAAACAGCCCATGCGCACTTTCGCCGAATTGTTGCAGTTTTTTCAACTGACTCGACAACAACAACAGACGCCTGCACCGGCTCCGTCGCCCAAAGGGGAACCATCACCAAAACAACCTCCAACCGCTCCTGCCTCGCCCTCGGCAGACAAACCATCTTCTGCGGCCAGTTCCCCGTCCGGCTCTGCCGGTGGGCTGACGGCCGTGTCCGAAGAAGCTTCTGCCAAGGTTTCCGAAAGTTCATCCCCGCCGGAACCTTCGCCATCACCTTCACTTCTAGCCAACCAGGAACCTCCCGCTGCTTCTTGCGCGGGAAACAGGACTGCTCTGCCGCCTGAAAGCCTCCCACCTGCTCCAGCAGAAACCTGCTTGGATCAGCCTTCCGGACCAAGCGCTCTGCCAGTATCCCAGAAAACGCCCTCTACCGAATTAGAAAAAACCCCCGGTGAATCCCCAGAATCAGCCACTTGACTCCCCAATGGATATCTGTTCGGCAAAATATCCTCCCGAAACAAACCCCTACGCATTCGATTTAATCGGTGTCCTTTCCGAGGCCTTCCACGGGCGGTTATTTCTCGGAACACGCAGCCAAGCAGATAGGGACTTTATTTTTAGTCCAGAAGCACCCCTCCAATTGTCATTCCTCCACAAGTTGCGGAAATCTCGAAACCTAAGGTCAGGGTAGCGTTTGAAAGTATTCCAGAGCCGAAAATGGCTGTAAAGAACCCGGGCGCTATTTCCTGGCAAGCCGGAGGGATATAATAGATTTGGGCTAGTAACTTCCTCCCTTTCCTGCCTCTTAGCTCGAGCGTTGCCCAATTTTGGTCTTCTGCCGAAATAGGAAAGTTCTAACTCCCGGGAATTATTAGAGTTAGGAAATTGTGTACACAAAAGCAGGGTTCGTTGTAACCCCTGGGGACAAGACAACTTAAGGAAAATGGCAAAAGTCGAACTTAGAGAGTGTCTGAAAAGGAATTTTTGGCTCACTCGGCTCCCAAGTGGTTCCCCCTGCTAAGATGGGCTACAGCCCAAGATTGGGGCACCTTAGCTACCCAAAGTCTTCCTCAGCCAGTGGAACAAGAAAGTCTGGTTCATCCCTTTTCAGACAGCCACTGGCTCTGTTGAAAGGTTGTTGGCAGTCTGGGAGGATTTGCCCATAATAAGGGTTTTTGCTTCAGTTTTGGTGGCTTTAGGCCTCCCACCGGAACCGGTTTCCACAGAGCCACAGCCACTTAGTACGATGAGCCTGCCGGATCCGCTGGATATTCGCCACAAGTTGGGGGAGGAGTGGGTGTTTTTTGCCGGAAAGCTGAAGTATTTGTGGAAGCTCTGCATAATTCAAGGAGGATATTTTTATACTATTTTGGCTTGCCCTCTTTTTACCCCAACATATAGAGTTACCAGCATTGCTAGCAGCCAAGAGATAGGAGATGGTCGACTAGGAGAAGGGAAAGGCCGAACAATCAAAAGTTCATGAAGTTCACTATATGTTCAGTATTTTGCAGAGGTTCTTTGTTTTCCCTAGAGCCCTGAATGAAGTTGCAATCATCCAACCCATCAAAGGAGGCTTCCATGAACAGTATGGCAGCAAGAAGTGGGAGTTTGGCATCAAGTGCCTCTAGCGCTACGAGTCGGCGAGAGTTTTTGAAGATGGCTGGAGCAGCGGCTGCGGCCAGCTCGTTGCCGTTAGCCCGCGGGGTTCATGCGGCCGGCAGCGACGTATTAAAGGTAGGGCTGATTGGCTGTGGAGGCCGAGGTTCTGGTGCCGCTGTGGATGCCCTGGAGGCTGATCCTGGAACCAAACTGGTGGCTATGTGCGACATTTTTGAGGATTGGGCGCGTGGGGCTCGGGATCGGCTCCAAAAGATGAAACCGGATCGCGTCGATGTGCCGGACGATCGGTTGTTTATCGGTTTTGACGGCTATAAAAAAGTGATCGAGGCTTCGGACGTAGTACTGATTGCCTGTGCATCTCGATTTCATCCCGAATATACCAAGGCAGCCATTGAGGCAGGTCGGCATGTGTTTTGCGAAAAACCACATGCTATTGATCCGCCCGGTGTGCGCATGGTGCAGGCGGCCTGCGAAGAGGCCAAAAAGAAGGGACTGAGTGTGGTTTCCGGACTTTGCTGGCGATATCATACCGGCGTGCAGGAGACGATGAAGCGGGTCTTGGATGGAGCCATCGGCCAAATCGTGGCCATCCAGGAAACCTATCTACGTACCCCATATCGGCTGGTAGAACGAAAGCCAGGATGGTCGGAAATCGAATATCAGTTCCGGAATTGGTACCACTTCAATTGGCTGTCGGGCGATGATATTCAGCAGTCGCTTATCCACAGTCTGGACAAAGGTTCCTGGGCCATGGGCGATCAGCCGCCAGTTTGGTGCTATGGCGTAGGCGGCCGGGCGGCATCCTTCGGCGATGTCTATGGCGATGTGTTCGACCACAATGCCGTAGTGTATGAGTATTCCAATGGTGTCCGGCTTTATGGGATCAACCGTGCACAGAACGGCTGCTACACAGAAACCTCCGACATCTTTTTAGGCACCAAAGGCCGCTGCGACCTGCTCCGGCATCGGATCGAAGGCGAAACCACCTGGCAGTATAAAGGGCCCCCCTGTAACATGTATCAAGCCGAAATGGAAGCCCTCTTCTCTTCCATCCGAAATGGCAAACCGATCAACAATGGCCAATACATGGTCATCAGTACCATGCTGGCCATTCTGGGGCAAATTGCCGTTTATACTGGACGTAAGGTTACTTGGGAAGAAGCATTCCATGCTAATTTCCGATTCGGTCCGGAAAAGGCTGATTTTACCATCGATCCACCCGTCAAACCTAATCCCGACGGCCAATATCCGGTCGCTATCCCCGGTGTCACCAAACTACTTTAATCAAATCCTCGACTTTTGCCATTTTTGCTAACTTGGTTTATCTCGGGAAGTTCGAAGCAAACATCCTTTTGTTCGCCTAATTTCCAAACTCCAATAGTTGCAAGCAGTTAGAGCGTTCTGCCTTCCCGGGGCGCCTAAAATGCCAAAAGCCGAGCTTAGAGGCTGCCCTGAATGGGGATTTGACTGGTTTCCCATGGGTTTTGGCCGACTTGCTCCTATCATTCAGACCCCTTAAAAACAGGGATTTTGAGAATTCTGGGGGATTGAGGAAGGAAACCTCCTTTCCTCATAGAAAATGCTTTTTTCAGACAGCCTCTTAGTTCGACTTTTGCCATTTTCCCTAACTGCTTTGCCTCCAGGAGTTGGGATGAAACCTCCTTTTGTTCACCCAATTTCCTAACTCCAATAGTTGCAGGGAGTTAGAACTTTTCCCCTCCGGGAGGAAGCTAAAAATGGCAAAAGTCGAGCTAAGAATATTTCCCTGAAATTATGCAGAAGTTCTTCAAATCGAACTTTTGCCAATTTTTCCGAGGCAGCTCCTTAGGATGGCCTAAACCTTTGAAAATATTGACTTTACGAAAATTGCTCAAAAAAAGAATCCTCAAAACCTAGCTTCGTAAAATAAAGGGAATTACAAAAATGGCCGAAAGGCGAGTTTCAAAAATATAGGCCTATTGCAATCGGCTTGGGTATTTCAAAAACAAAACAAATTACTTGGCCTCTAGGGTTAGCGGAGTATGGAAGCGGAAAGATTGGATGTGATTGCTGTTGGTGCGCATCCGGATGATGTGGAGATAGCCTGTGGGGGGACGTTAGCCAGGCTGGCCGAGCAGGGGTATCGGGTCGGCATTGTCGATTTGACGGATGGGGAACCCACACCGGAATGTCCTAGTCCGGAGGTGCGGCTGGCCGAGGCACAAAAAGCGGCCGCTGTCCTGGGGATCCATGTACGCCGGACTCTGGATTTACCGAACCGTCGGCTTTTCGATTCTTTCGAAGCCCGCGTGGCACTAGCCAAGGAGTTTCGGCGGTATCGGCCCCGATTGGTGCTAGCCATGGGAAATAAAACCCCTCGCGCTTCGCCGGACCATTATCAGAGCATGCTGATCACCGAGGGGGCGGTGTTTTATAGTCGGCTGACGAAATGGGACGAATATTTCGACGGGTTGCCTGTCCATCAGATTGCCCGACTGTTGTACTATCGACTGGATTTGCACAGTTTGGGACCGGAAGAGCCGAACCGACTTGTCGTGGATATCGGTCCCTATTTAGAGCGGAAATTAGAAGCCTTAGCCTGTTACCAGAGCCAATTTCCAGCTAGCAAACAACATTTGTTCCGTCGCATCCGCGCCTTTAACCGACAGCAGGGAATGGCCGCCGGCTTCGAAGCCGGCGAAGTGTTCATCTCGCCCACTCCGTTGGGGACCAGCAATTTGATGGGTTTTCTGTTCCCCTCCTAGGCCCTGTGTTGCTGCAGGGCAAGCCACCAGAAGAAAGTTCCCTGTTTGAGGGAACGTTCAGGAAGTGAGTCTTCCTAGTGTTTGCCAATGCGCAGAACTTGCCCCGGGAACCGATCTATTGGATTTCCTCCAGGGGGCTACATGCAGTATAATACAACATCATGCAGAGAAAGGAGGGGGCATGAAGATTGTCGCGGCCTCGAAGATCTTAAGGGCCAACGATGCGTTGGCCGCCGAAAATCGTCAAAAGCTCACCCAGCGAGGCGTTTTAGCAATCAACTGGATGGGTTCGCCAGGTAGCGGGAAAACCACCCTGCTAGAAGCTTTGGCACGATATTGGCAAGGTAAACGTTCGGTGGCGGTCATTCAGGGAGATGTAGCCGGTTCTTTGGACGCCCAGCGCATGGAGGCTCTAGGACTGCCGGTCGTGCAAATCAATACCGACGGCGCCTGCCACTTGGATGCCAACATGGTTGCCCAGGCCCTGGCTGCTTTGCCACTTGAAAAGGGCAGCCTTCTGATGATCGAAAATGTCGGCAATTTAGTGTGCACGGCTGGTTTCGATCTGGGCGAACATCTTCGGCTAGTGGTCCTCAGTGTGCCGGAGGGGGATGATAAATTGGTGAAATACCCGGCCATTTTCCGAAGTATCCACGCTCTGGTGATTTCCAAGACGGATTTATTGCCTCAGGTATCATTTCGATTGGAACGTGTGCAGACGGATTTACAGCGGCTTAATCCCAGGGCAGCAGTATTTTGCGTCTCGGCAATGCAGGGGGAGGGGATTCAGGAGTTGGCCCAGTGGCTCGAAGGCCATCAGCTCCGAGAATCAATGCCGCTTTAGCCAGCAAACGTTTTGTGCCAAAGACGAAGTTCTAGCGAGGTGGTGGAATTACTGATTAAAGCCCGCCATCTTGCAGAAACCAGATTTTGCCGGGTGTGGGAGATTGAATCTGGTTAACTAGTATTCAAAGATCAATAAAGGTCCCGCGAAAAGCAAAAAGAGGTCAAGTAGCATGCAGTGGCTGTCTGGAAATCAAGACTTCGGCTTTGCCGGGATAGGGTTTCGATTAGCCGCCTCTCCCAGCAACATATGGGAAAATAGGCACTTTCGGGATTCTAGGTAATCTTAGCTCCTCAGATGTGTTCCCTCGGAAAATGTGTTTCCAGACACCCTCTTAGCTGGACTTTTGCCATTTTTCCTAACCGGTTTTGCTATCTGCAGTTACGATGAGGCTTCGTTTTGTTCACCCAATTTCCTAAGTCCAATAGTTCCAAGGACTTAGAGTTTCCCCTTCCGGGAGAAGGCCTAAAATGGCAAAAAGTCAAACTTAGAGCGGGACAGCCAGCGACTGAGCAAACTGGCTCACTTCGGCGGCGGTAGGCAGCGAGGGTTGGGCGCCAAGCCGGGTTACCGATAAAGCCGCCACCAAGTGGGCATAGCGAACAGCCTCCAGCAGAGGGCGCCCTTGAGCAATGGCCACAGCCAGAGCGGCATTAAACGCATCGCCTGCTGCCGTACAATCCCGAGCTTCTACGCAAAATCCAGGTACATGCACGACTTGGTCAGCCGTGGCGACCACGGCGCCGTTGGCCCCAAGGGTGATGATGACGTTTTTCGCGCCGTCGGCTCGAAGCTTTTCTGCAGCCTGGCGGGCCGAACGTTCATCTTCCACCCGGATGCCGGTCAATCGTTCAGCCTCGGATTCGTTGGGTTTTAGATAGGTGATGTTTCGGAGTAGTTCTGTGGGGAGCGGCTTTTCGGGAGCTGGCGCCGGGTCCAAGATTACCGGCACACCAGCCGAAGCCGCCACTTGGGCCGCATACGCCACCACCGCCAGCGGAATTTCTAGTTGCAACAGCAGGGCGTCGGCTTCCCGAATACGGGTGGCCGCTCTGTCCACGTCAGCCGGAGTCATCGCATGATTGGCCCCGGAAGCCACGGCAATTAAGTTTTCCCCCTGCTCATCCACCAAAATCAACGCCACTCCAGTCGGATGGTCTGGATCGCGGATGATCAGTTCCGTGTCGATGCCTTCTTCGTCGTAGTTTTGGATGGCTTGGCTTCCGAACATATCAGTACCGACTCGGGCGACAAAAGTTACATGGGCTCCCAATCGGGCGGCAGCCACTGCCTGATTGGCCCCTTTGCCGCCCGCAGCCATATAAAACTGGCCGCCGGTAACCGTCTCGCCCGGCCTGGGAAGCCGAGCCGCCTTGACCACCATGTCCGTATTCGAACTGCCAACCACCACTAAATGTGCCGCTTTCATGGACGCTCCTGTAACCAAAATGTGCTTGCAATGTTGAAGAGGACGGTAGCCAATTGCCCGCTAGACCACGAGCCGGGCGGCAATGATAAAGATTAATCCTATAATATAACCGGCAAACATCAGGGCTAAAAGCACTCCTGTGCCAGCCGGCGCTTCGCGGAACTCCCGCCAAATAAATACCCCCCAGAAGGCCGCCACCATGGTGGCCCCTTGGCCCAGACCATAGGAAATCGCATAAGTGGCCTTATCGGCGGCAATAATGCTCAGCGTCATCCCCACCTGCCAAATCATGCCGCCCACAATGCCCCACAAGTGATCCAAGGCCGAACCCTGAAAATAAGCGGCCACCGGCACCGGTTCACCCACAAACGGCCGAAACATAATCGCCGTATTAATGATAAAGTTCGACAGCAATATCCCCAGCGAGAAAAAGACCACCGCCGTATAGGGGCTGAGTTTGCCAGCCTCCAGCACAGGAGTTCCCGCTTGCAGAACCAGTTCGCCTGTTTGTGGATCCCGTACCACCCACTGGGCGATCGCGTCCGCCACAAAACGATAGAAAAATCCCATCAACACCCCGCATATTACAGAAAGCACGATGCCTTTCATGCCCGCTTGCTTCTGCTGAGGCAGACGGCGGTAGGCAATCGCATCCAGAATGATCGCTGCTAGCACCAGGGCCACCCCCAGGAACAACAAGATCGGATTGGCCCGTTCCGCCCCCGGTTTCAAATAATTGACCAGCACCCCTAATAGCAGTGCCAGCCCAATGCCGACCGGAAATGCCACCGACATACCGGCAATAGCAATGGCGGCCACCAAGAGGATATTAGCCAGGTTGAAGATTGCCCCGCCCAGCATGGCCGAGCCGATCCATCGGCCTTCCGCCTGCTGCAAGTCGGCCAAAAACGACCGGCCCTCCGTCCCCATGCTGCCCAGGCTGAAGGCAAAGATCAGCGCCATCAGCATCACTCCCAACACATAATCCCAGTAGAAAAGCTCAAACCGCCACCGGCCGCTAGCCAATTTCTGCGTATTAGCCCAGGAACCCCAGCAAAGCATCGTAATAACGCATAACACTACTGCTACCGGATAATTCGGCACTACATACATCCGAAGCCCTCCTTACGCGGAAACCAGAAAAAATGTTTCCACACGATACCTCCATAGTATAGCACCGGATCGGTCCAAACAAAATCTCTCCCGAAAAGCAACGTTGTAACATTCAGCCCAGGCAAGAAGCTGTCTAGTTTTAGTCGAGAAAAACTCTATGGTGTCATTCCCAGGAAGAGGGCAGTCCAGCAGAGATAAATCAGCAAAAAAACTGGATTCCCGCTTACGCAAGAATGACCAAGTAGGCCATTCGGCTGAACTGGTCTGAGAACTTAAAGGCCGAGGTATTTAGCACAAAGCGTCTTGGCCGTGGAAATATCTGAAGTCCCCTGGACCAAAGTTCGGCCATCAGGGAAAACGGTCAACTGATGTCCTTCTGCCTGGAGCCGGAGGAAATAGGGGGTCTGTTGAACCTGGCCGAGTGGCTTTAACCGTTCGGCCAATTCCTCCAGGCAAATCCGGACCCCTGGATGGAGAACTTGCACGGTGTTTCGGCCGCAAAGCACTGCTGCCTGAGAGCCTTCTTGTCCGGCAAGCCAAGGGAATTGACCTCGCTGACAGGTCGGGCAATCCGCCTGCTGCCGCAGATGCCGAAGGTCGATCTGTCGAATTCGGCCCTCCCACAACTCCACCACCGTCAGATAGGGGCTAACTGCCTCCAGGTGGCCGCTGAGAATCTTCATGGCTTCGATGGCCTCCAAAGAGGCAATCACGCCCACCACAGGCGGCAGAATGCCAGCGGTTTCACATGTCGGCAAACTCCCGGCAGGCGGACAACTGGGCAGCAAACACCGGAAACAACCGGTCTGGCCCGGCAGGATGGTCATCGTCTGCCCCTCGGCACCCAGACAGCCGCCATAGACCCAGGGAATTCCTAACCGAATGGCCGCCTCGTTGATCAAAAACCGAGTCTCGAAATTGTCTGTACCATCAAGGATGCAATCGACACCTTCGCAGAAGGACAAAATAGTGGACTTATTAATGTCTGCCACTACCGGCTCGATCCGCACTTGGCTATTGATACGCCGAAGATGTTCGGCGGCGGCAATCGCTTTCGGCAAACTGGCCGCCGCGTCCTGTTCGTCAAAAAGCAACTGCCGATGGATGTTCGTCAAATCCACCAAATCCCGATCTACAATCCGTACATAACCCACTCCGGCCCGTACCAATAACTGGGCTAACATGTTCCCTAAAGCGCCACAGCCACAGATAAGCACCCGGCTCCTAGCTAAGCGTCGTTGGCCTTCGGAGCCAAATGGGCCGTAGCGCATCTGCCGGACGTACCTTTGTAGATCATCACCCCCAGTTGCTAATTCCCCCATCGTTTCCCCTCCTGAGACTTTGTAATGATCCCCCTTCTGCCAAAGAGAATTCTTACTGCGCAACTGCATAGGCCGCTGAAGGTATTTTCTGCCCACCTACTATCACCGATATCCTTTTCTACTCCTCTTTTTTGCCATTTTTGTAACTTCCTTTATTTCGAGAATTTAGGCTTCGCATCTTTTTGTTCAATTTAGGCTCTGTTGAAAGGTTGTCCGCGGTCTGGGGAGGGTTTGCCTATGCCAGTGGGTTGTACCCAGTTTTGGTAGATTTAGGCCTCCGCACGGAAACGGTTTCAACAAAGCCTTCCACTTATTCAACAAACTGGCTCACCGGGAAACCTCTGCATCATTCGAGAGATGCATTTTTATACTATTTTGGCCCCCTCTGGAACTGGCCCACTTGAGTTGTTAGTACTGGTAGCACCCTCCACATAGTAAGTGTTTAAATAACAGAAGGTAAGGCCTATTGGATCAAAAGTTCATATAGTTCACTACGTATTCAGTAATATGTAGAAGTTCCGATCGATAATATACGCTCAGCTAGGATAACCGATCCTCTAGAGAATCAAAAGGTGGCGAAGTTCATAAATATTCAATATCCCGTGCGTGTTGGAGGTTTCTGTGTAAAAAGCTCTGTAGAATACTGAACATATAGTGCAAGGAACTTTCGCTTCATCCGGCAGTTAGCCGGCATCACAGAAAGACCTACCTCTCCGTTGGGCGCTAGCACTACTAGAAACCCTATACATGGGGCCAAAGAGCCCAAACCAAAATGGCATAACAATATCTCCGTTGAATTATGCAAAGGTTCCTGCATTTTAGTTCTTCCTGGCAGGCGGAATTTTGCCAGTGGATTCCAGATACAGGATGACTTGGTCGGCTAACTGTTCCGGCGGATAGACAGCTCCTTCCAACACCAATTCCGGCCGCAGGGGGGGTTCATACGGATCGTCAATACCTGTGAAACCTTTCAATAAGCCAGCACGCGCCTTTTTGTACAGCCCTTTCGGATCCCGCTGCTCGCAGATTTCTAATGGCGTGTTCACATACACTTCGATAAAATCACCTGGCGCCAGGCTGGCCCGAACACGATCCCGATCCGCCCGATAGGGACTAATGAAAGCAGTAATGGCAATCAGGCCAGCTTCACAAAAAAGCTTCGCTACCGCTCCAACCCGCCGAATGTTTTCCTCACGATCCTCCGGGGAAAACCCCAAACCAAATCGCTGGGCAAACGCCTCGCTGTGGTCTTTTCGCAATATCTCTGGGCTGGCATTCAGGCCGTGCCGAACATTATCCCCATCCAGCACAAAACTCCGGACACCACGGGCATGCAATTTATGATCAATCAGATTAGCAATGGTGCTTTTGCCGCAAGCACTTAGCCCGGTCAGCCAAACCACACACCCTTTATGCCCATTGAGCTGTTCCCGCTCTTGGCGGGTTACGGCATGCTCATGCCAATGCAATTCCACCGCATCCATCGAAAAACTACCTACGTTAAGAAAGCTACTTTAAACCAACGGTATCCTTTCAACCTACTGGCAAACCGGCTTCGCCTCTAGAACTGAACTTCTGCCATTTACTTTAACTTGGTTTGTCTTCAGGAGTTACAACGAACCGTTCTTTTGTTCATCTAATTTCTTAACTCCAATAATCCTAAGGACTTAGAACTTCCGCTTTTCAGCAGGAAGCCCAAAATCGCAAAACCTGAGTTGTAAGCCTCAGTCCGTTACTGCCAAAGCCCCTGCCGGCTCCGGAGACCTTTAACCCCCAAGCCATAACTCCGAAGGCAGAGGCCAGCATAATGATACCATCGCGGAGGTATCCGTCGCTTTTCTCCTTTGGCCCCCCGCCCTCGGTGGTTGGCACCCTCCCCTTGTGCCGCTGGACCACCAAGTAAAAGGGCTGACAAATAACCCCACAGCTTCCGGCTGAAATAATGCGAATACATAATACACAATAAGTGTTCCTCCATCCCCGAGGGGGCAGGCAGCATCTGAGAATCCTCTAGATTTTTATCAGAAGCTGGTTCTGTTGAAAGGTTGTCCGCAGTCTGGCGAAAATTTGTCTATACTGGTCCGTTTTGCTTCAGTTTTGGTGGTTTTAGACCTCCGACCGGAAAGGCTTTCGACAGCCCCTTAGAAGCTCTCAAATCCACTTTTGCTAATTCCCCCTAACTGCCTTTGGCACCGAAACTTATGGCCTCCTTTTGTTCACACAATTTCCTAAGTACAATTACTGCAAGCAGTTAGAGCATTCTTCCTCTAAGGCGAGGCCAAAAATGGCAAACGTCGAGTTCAAAATAACTCACCCTCCCGGCAAAGAGAGTCTACTTACATTTTCCCTTCTCGCTGGACAACAAGAGGGGCAGGCCGCAAGAAGAAAGGATACGTAGCTTTTTGCCACCAGACGGCATGGCATTCGTAAAGCCGTCTGGGGTGGCGGAGGGAAACAGAAGGGGTTCTTCACTCGGCTGAAATGGTACATAAATAAAATAATAATATAGAACCGCCTTCTTTATGGTAGCAAGAGGGTTAACCGAAGGAGTAGTCCCGATGATGGCGGAATCTCCCGAGAAAAAGATCATTGTCGATGAAGATTGGAAAAAGCAAGTGGAAGCGGAAAAGGAGGCATTTCGCCGAATGCAGGAGGAGAAAAAATCGGCTCAAAAGCCCAGCTCTCTTCCGCCTGCTTCGTTTTCCTTTTTAGTAACTACCTTGGCCAATCAGGCTATGGTCTCGCTAGGGCTGATCCCCAACCCTTTGACTCACCAGACAGAGTGCCGACTGGACGAAGCCCAACATTTTATCGACACCCTACAGATTCTCTACGATAAGACCGAAGGCAATCGCACCCCAGAAGAAACGGCCCTTTTGGAAGACCTTTTGCATCAACTGCGCCTGGGCTATATCAGCATGCAGGAAAAACTGGCCGCCGGAGTTCCTCCCGCCGAATCAAACCGATCTTCCCCTAGTTAAGTTCGGTTATTGCCATCTTTCTATCATCTATAGTTGGATTGACTCCAACAGGTATGGGGAGGCCTGCTTTTGTTCACACAATGTTCTAACGTCGCAACCTCGCACAATTTAAAGCAGATAATTTCATACTATTTGGCCCCCTTCGCTCGACTTTTGCCATTTTTCCTAACTCCTTTTCTTTCCAGTAGTTACCACGAGACTTCCTTTTGTCCCCACAATGTCCTAAGTCCAATAGTTACAAGGAGTTAGATTTTCCCCCCTTCCGGGAGAAGGCCTAAACTGGCAAAAGTCGAGCTTCATTGCTACCCCAATATATAGGGCTGCTAGCTCGACCTTTGCCAATTTTCCTAACTTCTTTTCTGCTCAGAAGTTAGGATGAAACTTACATCTGTCCATATAATTTTCTGAGTCCAGTAATTCCAAACAGTTATGGCTTTCTCCTTTTCGACAAGAGGACAAAAATGGCAAAAGTCGAGGCTAGGCCTGGCTGGTTCTACCTATAGTGGTCCTTCGAGGGGCACTCCCCGACGAATCAAAGGTTCTTGTCATTCACTGCAAGTTCAGAATTTGGCAGAGGCTCCAATGCAGTAATTTCAAGCGTTAAAAGTTTCCTCTTTGGCCGAAGCCCCAAAAATGGCAAAAGTCGAGCTAAGAGCCCTAGAAATCATGCCCGGCCCCGCAGAGTTGACCTTTTGCCCCTCCGTAAGCGGGAAAAGCGCCTCCTGGATCGGTTGCAGCTGCCCCCTGGGTGAGAGTGTCGCCGGGGGAATTAGAAGGACCCTACAGGACCGGGCATGTGTAGAAAGGTGATTTTAGGGGAATCCGATCACGTCGAGTTAAATTTCCTAGGAAACAAGGACGATCTTCCGAATCCGCTCTGACAAGGGTTATTCCGAAAGTCGATCAAATAGGCGGCGGAACTTTGGCATTCGGCCGGCTAGGTATTGGAGCCAAGCGGCAGGTTTCCAGATCTCCACACATAGGCCTGCGCCAATCAGCAAAATGTCTCCCCCTGCCTCCACATCCAAAAACTCCCGGAAGCCTTCGGGGATGACCAGTCGGCCTCGCTGGTCCAATTGCACTTGCCGGTGTCGGGTGGAGAGCAATCGGCCTAGCAATTGCACTTGTGCGATTCGCCCTTGCAATTTTCCTGCCTTTAGTTTCTGCTGGATGAGGCTGATGCCTGCCTGGAGCGAATCGGCCCATTCATCGCTATTCCACAGGCTCAGGCATCCAAGCCGCTCTTTGGCCAAAATGTACTTTTCCGTTTTCCCTAGCGGCTCCAGCAATTCGGCAGGCAAAACCACACGATACCGCTGGTCAAGCGTCCGTTGGAATTCACCCAGGATCAACTGGTTGGGATAGCTCATCGTTTAGGGGTGCTTAGGGGATTCTTACCAAGCCGAACCCCTCCGTTGGCCGACTTTGGTAGTCGGAATTGCTCAATGGCCTTTTTACGCCCTCCAGCCAGGCAGATGCCGGTATCTTTGGCTTCCTAGAACAACCCCACTTTCCTTTATCCAAACGTCAATAAATGGGCCTATTTCCCACTTAAAAGGTTTTTATATCTTTTTTATGGGTAAAAAACCCACATGATGAGATTTTACCAATTTTTCCTTCTTGAGCAACTCCCCCGACAAAATTTTTGAGTTTTTTCTGTTGGGTCATCCTGATCGATTCCCCCCTTTTAGCTCGATTTTTCCGTTTTCTAGAATGCCCTCCCCTTTGGCCATCCTAACCCTTTGAACATATTGGGGTTAGGAAATTTGCAGAACAAAGAATCCTCCAAGCCTGACTCCTTCGAAAGAAAAACGTTATGGAAGCTCTGCAAAATTCTGAACATCTAGTGAACTTTATGTACTTTTGAATCTCTCGCCGTTCCGTTGTCCTACCAGGCCTCCTACTATCTATTGTGGGCTAACAATCCTAGCGCCCCTATATGTTGTGTTACAGGAAGGATCTGCCAAAATGGTATAAAAATATCCCCCTTGAATTATGCAGAGGTTCCTTATAAAAATGGCAGAACTCATCGGAGGCTCATAAATACCTTTAATCTCGACTGTTCCCATTTTTCTTATTTCTTAAGGACCCAGTGCCAAATCCTGAACATATAGTGAACTTAGTAAACGTTTGATTCTCTCGCCGATCGGCTCTCCTACCTGGATAGGTACTATCTATTGGCAGCTAGCAATGCTAGCAGCTCCACATGTTGTGTGAGTGGGCAGACAACCAAAATGGGATAAAAATATCCTCTTTGAATTATCCAGAGGTTCCATTTTTTATCCGGTTTGTTCCCCCTGCATCTGACACAATATATAGGGTTGCTAGCATTGCTAGCACCCTACATATAGGTAGGTGTTTGGATGGGAGCAGCGAAAGCCTACCAAATCAAAAGTTCATATAGTTCCCGATATGATCAGGATTATGCAGAGGTTCTTTTTATTAGAAGTTTTTAGGTTCGTTTCGCAGAAGCTGGTGGAGCCACATGAGTAGCTTTTGGAGCTGCCGCCCTTGCCTATAGAGGAGTGGCAAATGTTCTAGATTCTCGTGCGGAGATGGCCAGCCAAACTTCTCACTAAATTAGCAGACTGGTCTGCGCTGCAAATTGGTCTGGATTCTTCTAGGGGGATTGGGTATGGTGAGTCTCATCTTCTGCGACTCTCTCGGTAGATCTCCCACTCATGCACGACGATCCGGTAGTCATTACAGGCATTGGACTTATCGCCTCCGTGGGTATGGACCGGGAATCGGTCTGGAGGGCGGTTCGAGAGGGCCGAAGCGGCGCCCGATGGCTAGTAGGGCTGGAGGGGATACCGGATCGGTGGTTAATTGGTGCTCCGGTGGATTTGCCCTCGGAGGGGGCAGGCGAACTGAAAGTGGTGCGGCTGGCCCGCCATGCTGCCCGGGAGGCCTTGCAAGATGCCTGTTTCGATTGGCAGTGGCTGGATCGTACCCGTTTCGGCTGTGCTATTAGCGCCCATATGGGGGATACCTCTTTTATTCGGCATCTATATCAGAAATCTGACGGCCAGCCTCCTACTATTCAGGTGCCTTATATCCCCAATTGGATAGGAGATGCCTTCGCATCTGAATCCTTTGCTGGTACCGAGCAGTCCCCCCCATGGTGGACTCAGTGGTTGCCCAACACCGCCTGTTGGACAATAGGCCGAGAATTCGGGCTTTATGGACCTCGGCTTTGCCATTCGACGGCTTGCGCTAGTGGTCTGATCGAAGTTTTGTCGGCCTATTGGGCTATTCGGGATGGTCTGTGTGATGTGGCCCTGGCAGGCAGTGCGGATGCTATTCATCCGCTTTTTGCTGCGGGGTTTCATAACATGCGGGTTTTGGCCTATCATCCGGACCCGGTGCAGGCCTGCCGTCCATTTGATAGAGCACGGAACGGATTCATTATGGGCGAAGGGGCAGGGATGTTTGTTTTGGAGCGGCTCAGCCATGCCCGACGTCGAGGGGCCAGAATCTATGCCCAAATTTTGGGCGGCAAAATGATCGCCGACGCCTACCATGTTACTGGCCTAGATGCCGATAGTGAGAGCTTAGCCTATCTAATTGAAGCCACCATGAAGACAGCCGGGCTTCGGCCGTCGGATATCCAGTATATTAACGCCCACGGCACAGGAACTCAGCAGAATGATCGGATGGAGGTTCGAGCCATCCGCCGAGCATTAGGGCCCGCTGCTTACCGGGTTTACGTCAGTTCTGTCAAACCGGTGTTAGGTCATTTAGTCAATGCCGCCGGGAGTGTGGAATTAGGCATCACGATCCTAGCCCTTCGGGATGGATTTGTGCCGCCCACGCTCAATTTAACCAGTCCGGACCCAGAGTGCGATTTGGATTGCACTCCGCTGGTGGGCCGACGTTTTACCGGCGAACACGCCCTGAAGTTCTCTGTGGGTTTTGGTGGGCATCAGGCGGCCATTGCGCTGCGCCGCTGGCCAGAAGTGCAAAGCCAATTGGAGTTATTGGCCCGTGCCGCCTAATCGGTTGTCATCCTTTTGGGATTTTCCTCTTGGGATTTTCCTCTCACCTCGGCTGAGTGGAATTAACACCAATAGGAACTTATCATTTGGAGAAAATAGGCAATTTGGAAAAAGAAAAGCTAATCTAGAAAGTTTAGAGTACCCCTCTCTATTTCCCCCAGTTTATCTAAATTATCGACACTCCATTCGGCTGAATAGGTACCTATTCGGTACAAAGCGATTCTCTTCAATGAACTATCCGAAAGGCGGGAAAAGGATACTTTCCCAACCAAGTTTTTTGTTTTCATTACTTGCCTCTGCTTAATTTTTTCCAAATTGTAGGTTTTGAGGGTTTTCTCAAGTCAGCCGAATTGGTAGCGTGGGTCTGATTTTTGTGCTCTCAGTTTAGAAGATCATGCGAGGTTAATTAGCCCTCTGACCCTGACCCACTGAACCAACTCTACCCTTGCTACCCCCCTGGTATGCACAAGTTGGCGTTGAAGCGTTCGAACTTCACTTTAAGCAAATACAAAAAAGCTCGTTGAACAACGCAGAATGGATCCCAAGAGGCGATCTAGTTAAGCCAGTCTTTGAAGCTAAGTACTTTTTGTTCTTGGAAGTGATCTTTCCTAAATTCTGTAATTTCTCCAAAATAACAATTAGCTACTTTGAAAGGTTCGTTATTCCCCTATCTAGGGCAATAATTTGTTGCCGTTAGAATGGGAAATACCTCCCAAAATGTAGATAACAGCCAGCCCTTGGTACGCCCATGTTATCCACAAGTTGGCGTTGAAGTGTTTAGATATCAGTTTGGGCACATGCCGAAAGCCGGCTGAAAAACACAGAATGGATAAAATAGACAATATAGCCAAAAGTTTCTCGAACCATGCACCTTCTGATCTTCCAACGGATCTTTGCTAAAATAGGAAAGTACCAAAAGGTTTGCTTCCCCCCTATTTGGGTTATTTGTGCCTTTGTGCTGTTAAATACCTTCCAGATATCCATACCAGTTAGCCCTGGCAGCTCCCGGAGCAGGCCAATACGCTCTGTACTCCAGGGGCCAGGGGTCGCTCGAAGGAGCGTAGGTCCCTAGATGTCGGAAGGAAAAAGGGTCGGAAGGAAAAGGAAAGTAAAAGGTAGGTCCTGTGCAAAGCTGGTTTGCTGGGAGCCGAAGCCTATTTTGTCTATTACCTATCCCTCTGGAGCCCAGTTAATCCATTAGAATCTCAGCCGCACCCGGTTTATAAGGAACCTCTGCATAATTCAAGGGCGCGATATTTTGATACCATTTTGGATGTTCTTCCTCTAACACCACATATAGAGTTGGAGCATTGTTAGCACCCAATAGATAGTAGATGTTCGGATAGAAAAACCGAACGGCTATAGAATCAAAAGTCCATAAAGTGCACTACACATTCATGATTTTGGAGAGGTTCCATAACTAATTTAATAATTTAGTACTAAAAGGCTTGATTTTCCGGGATATCTGGTATATTGGACGGAAGATGGGGAGAGGTATGGAAAGGGAGCAATCTGCCCATTTTCTGGGCATCTGTGGTTTTCTCCGCTACTTTTCAGCACGTCCATCAGGTAGCCTCTTATCTGGTTGACAATGTTAACCTCTTGTATGCTGGTAGGGCGTCAGCGGCCGATCGGTATCAAGAAGGTGGCATTTTTATCCTGTTGACAATCTTTAACTGAGGCATTTACATTAGAAAAGTCTGCTTCTAATTTATCTAGTTTGCCTATTTTAAAGAGCACTCCAGTGAGTTGGAAACCTTGGGCAGGCGTATTTACTGAGGCTCCCGATCCTCAAGTGGAGCAGTTCACCGAAAGTGTGAGCTTCGATCGTCGGCTTTACAGCCAGGATATTCGGGGTTCCGTTGCTCATGCGCAGATGTTGGCCAAGGTCGGATTACTGACGGCCGAGGAATGCCAACAAATTGAGCAAGCCTTGCACGAAATTGAGGAAGAAATTCGCTCTGGTCGATTTGTGTTTCGGCCAGAGTTGGAAGACATTCACATGCATATTGAACGGGCATTGACGGATCGGCTGGGCGATGTGGGCCGAAAGCTGCATACGGCTCGAAGTCGAAATGATCAGGTGGCCACGGCCATGCGCCTGTGGGTGCGAGAAGCCATCGAGCAGATCGACTATCGGCTTCGGCAAATCCAAGAGGCTTTTGTGGGGCGGTGTGAGCGGGATGCTGGGGTAATTGTGCCTGGTTATACCCATCTACGTCGGGCCCAGCCGGTTTTGGCGGCTCATTATTGGCTCTGCTACTGTGAGAAGTTTCAGCGAGATCGGGATCGGTTGTCCGATTGCCGACGCCGGGTCAATATGCTGCCGTTGGGAGCGGCAGCTTTGGCCGGTACCAGCCTGCCGATCGATCGCCATGATGTGGCCCGCCGGTTGGGTTTTGTGGACCCGGAAACCGGGCAGGAACAACTGCTGTCCAATAGTCTGGATGCCGTCAGCGATCGGGATTTTCTTCTGGAGTTTGTTTTTGATTTGGCCTTGATTTCAGAACATCTAAGTACCTGGGCCGAGGAATGGATCCTCTGGTCCAGCCAGGAATTTGGCTTCCTAAAATTGCCGGAGGCCTTTTGCACCGGTTCGTCCATTATGCCTCAAAAGCGCAATCCCGATGTGCTGGAACTGATTCGGGGTAAGACGGCACGAGTGATCGGTGATTTGCAGACGCTTTTGGTTTTGATCAAAGGGCTTCCTTTAGCGTATAATCGGGATTTGCAGGAGGATAAGCCACCTGTTTTTGACGCCTTTGATACGGTCCGGGCCTGTTTAGAGATAGCTGTTCCGCTGATCCAGCAGGCGGAATTAGATCCGGCAGCCATAGCCGAACGGTTGGACCAGGGCTATTTGGATGCCACGAGCTTCATGGAGTATTTGATTCAACGAGGTGTACCCCAACGGACTGCCCACCACCAAGTAGGCCGATTAGTGCGGCGGGCTATGGAGTTAGGGATCTCCCTAGCCCAACTGCCCTTCGAGGAAATACAACAGATGTGTCCCGAAATCGATCAAGGCGTCTTCCAGGTCTTAGGGGCTCGGCAGGCGGTTTTAGTCATGCAAAGCTATGGTTCTACTGCGCCGGCGGAGGTGGAGCGCCAAATCCAGGTTTGGAAAAGCCGTTTGGCGGCCGAAAAAGCTCAGTGCCAGCCGACGCTTATCTTATAACCGGCTCTTTTATTCACTGGCTACCCCGCCAACCACTAAACCGTCGAAGTTCGGAATACCCTTTGGGAATCAACTTATGAGGTGTCCAAAACGATGGGCAAACCGTCTTTAAAAACCAAAAGCGATTGGGCGATTAGAGCGGGACTGGGGATAGTATTGGCACTGGGAGTTTGGTGGGCTGATGCTGCTCAAGGGCTGATGGCTGCTGAGCCTAAAGGGGCTGCCAATCCCGCCGAAGCCAAACCGGAGGAAAAACTCCCTTTGCTGAAGCCGGAAGATCCAGCAGTGGCCGCCATTTTGGCCAGCCAACCTACTACGCCACTAGAGAAGATGCGGGCTGCTGAACTGTTGGCTAGGTTAAACCGAGCCGATCTGGCCAAACGCCTCCTAAAAGAGGTCCTAGACGTGAAACTAGACGAAAGTCAACTGGCCGATTTAGGTGTCGAACTGGGCTCGGTGTTTTTCATGCGCTTGGCAAGTCGGCAAGAACTAGCTCCCGAAGCCCAACAGATCCGAGATGCGGTCTTCGGGGCGATGAAAGCCCGGCTGGAAGACCCCAAAAGATTGCACATGCTCATCCAGCAATTACAGGACCCATCTTTTGAGAAGCGGCAGCGTGCCGTGGCCGGCCTGTGCGAAGCCCATCAAGCCGGTGCGGTGGCCTTGATAGCAGTGTTGGCCGATCCGGCCCGGCAGACAGAACATCCAGCGATTCGCTCCGTGCTTGTGCAGATGGGTGCGGATGCGGTCGGTCCGCTTTTGGCCTGTTTGGAGGCGCCGGCGGATCGGCTAAAAGCGGAGGCAGCCATGTTACTGGCCCAAATGGAGGTTCAGGAGGCGGTTTTGCCTCTGCAGGTATTGGCGGTTGCTGAAACGAGTTCTCCGCCACTTCGGGCGGCTGCAACCCAGGCCCTCCGCCGGTTGAAAGCGCAAATGCCCTCATCGCCTCGGGAGGTGGCGGAATTGCTTTATCGACGGGCTTTCCACTATTATACCGGCCAACGCGTCATCCCGACTGACCTGGAAGGACGTACAAGACTTTGGCAGTGGGAACCGGCCCAAGGCAGACCGGTTGGCCAGTATCTTCCGGTCCACCAAGTCCGGCTCCGGCGGGCAGCGCAGTGGGCACGCCAAGCCTATGAGCTTTTGCCCGAAGATCCGAGAATCCGCCTTTTGTACCTGACCACCATGTTGGAGGAGGCCAAATACAGCCAGGGCCTGGATAAGCCTTTAGCTATGGGGAAAGATACACCGGGGGATCGGGCCGCTTCCTTTGGCCTGGAGACGCTGGAAGCGGCTTTGCGCTTTGCCCTGGAAAGCCGACATCCTGTCGCTGCCACTGCCATCCTAGAAATAATGAGCCGATTAAACCCCTCGGAGGCCTTCCTACGTCGCACCAGCGAACCATCTCCGATCGTGCAAGCCCTTCGGTATGCAGATCGTCGGCTCCGGATGGCGGCATTAGGCCTGATTATGACCATCCGGCCGACATCGCCATATCCGGGGGCCAGTTATGTGGTAGAAGCGATGGAGTTTTTTGCTTCTTCGTTGGGGGTTCGGCGTGCTTTAGTAGTGACGGGCCAAGCGGAAGCGGCCAGTGCACTGGCTGGATATTTGGCCGAGGCAGGTTATACGGTCGATACCGCCCAAACTGGACGAGACAGTATTCGACTGCTACTAAATTGCTGCGACTATGAGTTGGTTTGGCTGGATGCGTCCCTTCGGTCGCCCGAACCTATGGTGCTAGTACAGCAGCTCCGCCGAGACGCCCGAACCGGAGATTTGCTGGTAGGTATCTTTTGCCAGCAGGAAGAGTATGAACGAACTCGTCGGCTGGCAGAGGCAGACGAGCGCATCTTAGTCTTTGTCCGCCCCTATCAGCCAGATTTGGCCAAGCTGGATGTAGCTCGTACCCTTGCCTTGGCTGGCCCGGAATGGGTCGGCTTTGAGCAGCGCCAACAGCAGGCTCAGCAGGCCCTGCACTGGATCGCCCAGCTTGCGCAAGAAGGTCAAAAACTCTACGATCTCCATGCCTTGGAACCTACTCTGCTCAGAGCGTTGCAGGTTTCTAGTTTGGCCAGTCCGGCAGCGAAGGTGCTCGGCAGCCTCGGCACCCCAGCCAGCCAAAAAGCCCTCGTGGATTTAGCTAGCCGAGGAACCCACCCAGTAGAAATCAGGCAGGCCGCTGTGGATGCCTTCGCTCAAAGTGTTCAAAAGTTTGGCATCCTTTTGACCGCTCAGCAAATCGAACGTCAATACGACCTTTACAATGCCAGCCGACATCTACCGGCAGAGACACAAAAGATTCTCGGCCAAATCCTGGATGTGATTGAAGGAGCCGTCAGCCTCCCGACCAGCCCCAAACAATCGGCCGAGAAATCCCAACCATTAAAAAAACAAGGGAAGTAGTCTCTCTAATACACCAGGCCTCAGCTGGATCGGATGAGATCTAGGATGCAAAGGTTTGCTTTGGCTGGACCTTGCTGCTGGTTTGAAAATAATAGTATCGAAAGTCCACAGAACTAGAATTGGGCATTTAGGCAAAATCATAAATATATGAACATATATATAAAATTTTAATTCCATAGAGGAACCTCTCCCAATTTCTGAAAATGTAGCGAACTACATGAACTTGTGACTCTATAGCCGCTGGATTCTCCTACCCGAATACCTACTAGCTATTGGTTGCTAGCAATGCTAGCTCCTCTATCGATTGGGTTAGAAGCAGAGTAAGCTAACATGATATAAAAATATCCCCTCTGAATGATGCAAAGGTTCCCAGATATTGGTACGTTCGATTCAAAGACCACAATACGGAGGTTGCTAGCACTGCTAACAGCCGACATAGAAGAGGTGTTTAGATGGGAGCAGCCAAAGCCTATCAAATCAAAAGTGCATAAAGTTCATTATATGTTCAGTGCTTTGGAGAAGTTCCCCACCAAAAGAGTGCCAAAATATTACCTTTACATCAGGCAGAGTTTTCTCTATTTTCTGTTTTTGGAATCCGTGGGTTTGGTATGGAATTTGGGAAAGCGGTTGTAGCTAGAGAGAGTGCGGCCAGCATGGTGGAGCCGCTGCCCGGCCTGATCGGCTCCAGCCGTAAAATGCAGGAAGTCTATCGGCTGACCCGGCAGGTGGCCGGCTCCAACGCTTCCGTACTCTTATTGGGAGAGACCGGCACCGGCAAAGAACTGGTAGCTCGGGCGATCCATCGGCTTAGCCCCCGAGCCGGCGGCCCGTTTATCCGGGTTAATTGCGGCGCCTTGGCTGAAACCCTACTTGAAAGCGAACTATTCGGCCATGTACGCGGTGCATTTACCGGAGCCATCGAAAACCGAACCGGACGGTTCGAGGCCGCTCATACCGGCACCATCTTCTTGGATGAAATTAACTCCACCAGCCTCAAACTGCAAGTCAAACTCCTTCGTGTCTTACAAGAACAAGAGTTTGAACGGGTAGGCGATACCCACACCATCCGGGTCGATGTACGGGTCATAGCAGCCAGCAACCGCGATCTTTTGGAAGAAGTACATGCAGGCCGATTCCGGGAAGATCTCTACTATCGGTTGAACGTCATTACGATCATCCTACCGCCACTTCGGGAACGCCGGGAAGACATCCCGGAATTGGTTTATCATTTTTTGCGGATTTATGGAGAGCGCAACGGACGGCTGATTCGCCATGTGGAACCGGCGGCCATGCAGGCCCTGCAAGACTACGATTGGCCAGGCAATGTCCGAGAACTGCAAAACTATATCGAACGGGCAGTCCTGTTGGCGCCGGGAGATGTGCTTACGGTGGACCTTTTAGCTGATCCGGTTTTGGGCCGTCCCCCTACGGGCCGTCGCCCCGCTACCCACATGAGCTTCGATATGCTGTTAGAAGAACTGGTCTGCCGAGCGTTGGCAGAAGCTTCTCGCAGTTTTTCCTCCGAACCGCTCTATGATCGGCTGCTCCAGCAAGTGGAACGGGAGCTCATTCGCCAAGTACTGGCAGCCTGCGGTGGCGTGCAGGTAAAAGCGGCCGCCCAATTAGGACTTAACAGAAATACCCTATATAAAAAAATCAAACAATATGGTCTGGACACCACACCAACTTCCGAAGATGCGCCACCAGCCAGTTGACAAATCTCTGCATCATTTTAATTTGAAAGCGATATTTTCCAGATCCTTTTGCTCCTTCCGCCTCTGAGCCAATCCTTACGGATGCTAGCACTGCTAGCAGCCTACATAGAGTATGGAGGTGGATGAGGCAGCCCCATGCCGATTGAATTACAAGTTCATATAATTCGCTATATGTGCAACTTTTTCCTGTACTTTCTGAAAAATTACTCTTTAGGGGGGAGGCTATTCGGTCAGCTCAACTGGAGCGCCCATTCCCGAAGGGAATTTCCCACTTCTAAGCCCTGGCTGAAGACCCTACTAAAATGGGTCCTGGGAACTTATGGCCTTCCAACACCTTAGGTTGCTAGGCATCCCAAAAGGTCTGGCTGGCCGCCCCTGGAAGCTAAGCCGGAGCCAGAACAAGTGTAACCCCCATCAAGGGGAATTTTTCAGAAAGTACAGTTTTTCCAAAGGTGCCATGGAACTCCGGATGGTTCTGAGCATCAGTTTTGTCAATTCTCCTAACTGGTTTTGAGTCCAAAAGTTATGGCGGCATTCCCCTTTCGTTCACCTAATTTCCTAACTTCAATGGCTGCAAGCAGTTAGAGTTTCCTTTCTCAAGGCGAATTCAAAATGGCCAAAGCCAAGCTATGAGGCCGTCCCGAAAAGGAATTTTTTTCCTGTTCGAAGCAGAGGTTGCTTGGAGGCCAATATTTCCCGAAACTTCTAAGCTCGACATTTGCCATTT
>JANXAQ010000105.1 GCA_025062105.1 Thermoguttaceae bacterium | reverse complement strand
ATTCTATAGCCGTTCGGTTCTTCTATCCGAACACCTACTATCTATTGGGTGCTAACAATACTGCAGCTCTATATGTTGTGTTAGAGGAAGGACATCCAAAATGGTATAAAAATATCCTCCTTGAATTATGCAGAGGTTCCTTAAGTGACAAACAACAACAAAAGATCATCTGAGAACCTTTCCCGAAAAGCGAGTTTCCCTTTGTAAGTAGAGCGTTGAGGGGGGAGGCCCCACTATCCGCAAAGACGCTATTTTATGAGATCTTGCTGGACCACCGGTCTGTCCGAACAAGGTAAAATCCCATTGCAGGATAGCCTCTGACGATGGATGGTTGCTTCTGGAGGAAACTGCCACCTTCCACTCGGGTGCCAGGATTACGAAAAATGGGCGGCTGGATTCTTTTGGCAAACCCTGTTGATCGCTTCGGCTTTTGCCATTTGGGGGGGCTCTTGAAAGGGGGGAAGCTCTCCCTCCTTGGAATTATTGGAGTTAGGGAATTATGTAAACAAAAAGGCGGTTCACCGTAACTTCTGGAAACAAAAAAGTTAGGGGAAAGAAAGGAAACGCCGAACGCAACTAGGGAGATATTTCCGCTTTGGCGGGAAAGAGACCGGAATATCTCTCCATTGAGACTCGCTAGGTTGAAACGGCCAATTAGTTTGAAACGGGCAAAACCATTACCTTCTGGCTTCCTACTGCCCCTCTTTACGTAAGGGAGTATGTGTTATAAAATATGCTACACCTTGTATTTTTGTCCGCCTGGGAAAATGTTCGACTTTTGTCATTGTACAGTGGCGGAACCCCTCTTAGAGGCTGTGGCTCTGTTGAAAGGTTGCCCGCAGTCAGGAGAGGTTTTGCCCATATTGGTCAGTTTTGCTTCGGTTTTGGTGGGTTTAGGACTCCGACCGGAAACGATTTCACCAGAGCCAGAGGGTGTGTAAAAAGGGAGGTGCTAGGCTTCCCGATTTCACTGGCCGGGAAAGACTTTGAGTAACTAAGGTATCCAAATCCCGGGGGGTAGCCCTAGGAGTGGGGGAAACGACTTGGTAAGCCGGGGGGCCAAAAATTTCTTTTCAGACAGCCTCTTAGCTCGACTTTTGCCATTCGAGGCTTTCTTGCGGAAAGGGAAAACTTTTAGTCCTTGTAACTATTGGACTTAGGAAATTATGTGAACAAAAAGAAGTCTCGTCGTAACTACTGGACACAAAAGGAGTTAGGGAAAATGGCCAAAGTCGAGCTTAGATCTAACCTTCTGAAAATACTGGAGTTAGAAAAGTAACTGAAGAAAGAATCGGCAATTCCTACCTGTTGAAATAATTCGACTTTTGCTATTGTTAGCCCCTGCCGAAAGAGGAGAGTTTTAACTTCTTGGAATTATTGAGATTAGGGAAATTCAGCGAACAAAAAAGGGAGGCCGTAACTGTTGGAGGCAAACCAAGATAGGAAAAATGGTAAAAGTCAAAAATAAAAGAAGTTACAAAAGTCGTGAGAATAGGAACCCGTGTTTTTCTAAGCTGCTCCTCACGTTGCGGAAGGATTCTGGGGTAGAAGGCGGTTACAAATGGGCAAGTATCTATCTTTGGCAATAGTGTTTCTGGTAAGCCTGGTGGTACTGGTAGTGGTGATTGTATTGGGGATTCGCGGGTGCGTGGCGGAACCTTTAGTGGAACAGAAGCAAAACCCATCCCGAACCACCCGAGAGGGCTTACCGAAACAAAAAGCAGAAGGTGGTCTGGGGGAAGAGAAAACATCTACGGGTAAATCCGATGAGACCAATCGGGGGGATTTCCATGAAGAGGCGTCTTCTTCGGGAGGTTCCAAGGAAAAGCAGCAGGGCGGCACCGCCGGCGCTTCTGACGCAGCGGAGCCGGGCGGCTCAGGGGGAGCCAGCCCAGGCAAAGCAGCCTCTCAAGAGACCGATCGTTTGCCAAACCAGGCTAATGGAGAAGCCTCAGGCTCCTCTACGGAGGGAACTGGATCAGCAACTCGCCCAACAAAGTTGGATCCTTCCGAACTGAATACCATTCTGAGCGATGCCGAAAGACTTCGCACCCGCGCTCACCAATTGGCCCAACAGGGCAAGTATGGACAGGCCTATGCGGAAGTTTTGCAGGCCTGGACAATCCTTCGGCCGGCAGCACGGTATGAACCAAAATGTCAAAACCTTATGCAACAGCTAGAGAGTTTGCTTCGCAGATACGGAGAGTTAGCTAACCAAAATTACACGCAGGTACCTCTCGGAGATAAGCCCTTTGCGATTGAAAACAGAGCAAAGTAAGTTTGAGCCCCCGCATCGTTCGAAGGAGATATTTTGATGCCATTTTGGTTTCCTTCGGGCCTAACCCAAATATATTCGGTTGCAGCACTGTGAGCACCCTACATAGAATACACATAGATAGGTGTATTGGATGGGGGTAGCGAAGGCCTACCACATCGGCAGTTCATGAAGTTCTCTATATCTTCAGGATTATGTACAGGTTCCTGTGGAATATTTTATACAAAGTTATCATTTGAGCATTTTGGGGTAACATTTCAACTAAAGGGGGAATTGATCTCAGTCCCGAAGGTTGCCTACATTGTTACTGGCCGCCAAGCGGAAATCTAGAGAGACAATGAAAACCCCTGTTCCTACGTCGACAGGAATGTCTTGGTCCGCCTTTTGGCTAAAGTATGAACTCCTGAACCTCTGCAAAATCCTGAACATGTAGTGATTTTTGTGAACGTTTGGTTCTCTAGCCGTTCGGTTGCCCGACTTGGACAGCTACTATCTATTGGGTACTAGCAATGCTAGCACCCCTATGTGTTGGGTTAAAGGGAAGCTAAGCCCAATGGTATAGAAATATTCCTTTTGAATTTTTGCAAAGGTTCTTCCTGGGTTTGGGCTGACATAGGGTCCTGCATTCGCAGGAAAGGAGAGGAGCGGCTTTTGGATTCGGCGGAAGTCTTCTAAAACAAAAATATCTCGAAGAAATCTGGGGAAGATTCTGGAGATGGTGCCTTTGGAGTAGATGGACAATGGGCAAACCTACCGATGGTCAGATAACGTTGCGTCGGCGGGTGATCTGTCCGCATTGTTGGGAGAGTTTTGCTCCGGAAGATATCTTGTGGGTTTCTCAGCATCCGGATTTGTTAGGGGATGAGCGGTTGGGCCCTGAAGCCCAGCAGCGGTTTTTGCCTACTCGTTTTGATTTACAGTGTCGGGCGTTGGATGCTCGGGGGATGGCGTGTCATGAGTTGGCCTGTCCTTTCTGTCATTTACCGGTACCCAGAGCATTTTTGGAAAGCGAGGCTTTTTTCCTTTCTGTTCTCGGGTCCCCCACTTGTGGAAAAACGTATTTTTTAGCTTCGTTGACGTGGCGGCTACGGACCTTTTTGCCCACTCGGTTTGCATTAAGTTTTACGGATGCGGATCCAATTCTCAACGATCGGCTTCACCGTTACGAATCGCAGCAATTTCTCAATCCAAATCCTGATGCCCTTGTCCTTTTGGAGAAGACGGAAACCTCAGGGGATTTGTATCATTCGGTCCGATATGGCGAATTGACGACGTATTATCTGAAACCATTTCTTTTCCTTGTACAGCCTACCGAAGGTCATGTCAATGCAAGCCGAGCTGCGCTCGCTTCCCGGATTCTGTGTATTTATGACAATGCAGGAGAGAGTTTTTTGCCGGGGGCGGACACAGCTATGACGCCGGTAACCCGCCATTTGGCTCGTTCGGGAGCGATTTACTTTCTATTCGATCCGACTCAAGATGTTCGGTTTCGGCGAGCCTGTGCGGGCAAGAGTCAGGATCCGCAGATGGTCCCTCGTACGTGGCTTTTGCCCCGCGAGTCCTTTATCCGCCAAGAGACCATACTCAACGAAGCGACTCAGCGGATCCGACGTTATACGGGCATGGCGCAGACAGCCCGGCACGATAAGCCTCTATTTATTATCGTCACTAAGTACGATGCCTGGCAGGCTTTGTTGCCTGAATTGCCCAATCCATGGGCTCAGATGCCCAACAGCAATTTATATGCCATCCGATGGGATCTTATCCAAAAGGTTTCTCAACAGCTGCGGGGGTTACTTATGGAGCTTTCGCCGGAGATAGTCGGTTTAGCCGAAAGTTTCGCCTCTCAGGTGGTTTATCTACCTATCAGCGCTACGGGTTGTGCTCCGGAGGTGGATCCAGAAAAGCAAACCCAAGGTTTCCGGCCCCGGAATCTTCGGCCTATTTGGGTGGAAGTGCCCCTGGTGTACCTGATGAGTCGGTGGATGAAGGGATTGGTGTATTATTGTCAGAGCAAGCCCTCCTCTTCAGGTTCGGCTGGGGGTATCGGAGCTCCAGCTACCCGGTCCGCAGGTAGTAGTACACATCCTAACTAGAGAGCCTGCGGCGGACCGGACTCTGGAAAAACTGGCAAAGGAGAGCGGCAATGACACAGGAATTAATTTATACGTCGGCGCCTCGGGGGTTACGGCCGGGCACTCAGGGTTTTTGCACTGTGGTTTCGACGCAAGGTATGCCGATTAATTTGGCCATGCAATTAGAGTCGCTGAGCGCCTATCGGCATCTGTTTCCGCCGGGCAGTGCGCAGGAGGAGCAGAATCCGGTGGCTTGGAGCCATTTACGTATTCGTGTAGGAGGACGGGAGTATCATGTGCTCAGTCGGGTAGCTGCCGCCGGCGTCGATTATTCCCGCCGCTCTAACAAACTGGCCCATCATGTGGTACTAGGAGCAGGGGAGATGCCTGCCAGTGGCCCGGCTTGGCTGTTGCAGCAGTCAGGTTTTATGCAAACGCATTGGGATGGGCAGGTGCGGATATTGTCGGCCGGCCGAGCAGTGCCACCGGATGAAGCCTGTTCAAGGCCGCCTGTTTGCACCCATTGGAAGCAGGTAGCAGGCGATGCGGGCTGGGCGGGGGTTTTAGCCCAAACTGCCTTCACCGGCCAGCAGGCGGTGCTGGTCGTGCCGGTCGGTATGGATCCGCTGCCTCTGGTGGCCGAAGCCCTGGCTCTGTTGCCCCCGGAATATCGCTGGAAGGTAACCTTTACGACCTACTACATTGGGCTGCCCTCTGGCGTTGACTGCCAGTGGCGGTGTGTGGTGGCCGGCACGCCGGAAGAGCTGCCGTCTCGAAGAATTCGTGGGGCGTTGGTCTTGGACTTGACTAAGCCGATAGGACCGGCGCCGGACTCGCCTGCTAGCCAAGCTGCACGCCAGGGACGCCCCTTGCCCACACCAGAACCGACTCTGACCACCACAGAGTTGGCAGCCCAAAAGTCTCAGATTCCCGCAGGTTCACTTAGCCAAGGTGCTACCAAGCCCCAAATGCCTATGGAGACCCCCCGGCCGATGCCGGCGTGGGCCGAATCGCCTTTGCCGACTCCAGCCGAAAGCCTTCTCCAATCCTTAACCGAACACCCCCTGCCCCCTCCGGTGCCAATGCCACCGTCGGTCGTCATCCACGGCTTCCGCCGTAAACGTGCTTGGTGGTTTCGGCTCCTTGTGGTTGTCGCCCTGTCGGTCAGCCTACTGTTAGCCATGGGTATCGCCATAGTGGTTCGAACGCTAAAACTTCCCGCCGAATTCCAGCAAGTAGCCACAGGACCCAGTCCGAAGGAAGCGGCCACCAACCAGCCACTGGTATCGCAGCCGATATCTTCCTCTAAGAAGCCAGAAGCCACTCCACCTCCCTCCCCAGCAGAGCCACACAAAGAGAAAACGGCCAACTTCCCTTCCAACCAATCAGAAGCTACTGAAAAGACTCAGGACAAGCCACCAGCAAAGGAGGAAAAACCTCAAATAGAACCCTTACCTACCGAGAGCAAACATTCCGAATCCTCTGCCAGACCGAAGAGCTCGGCCAGCTCTGCTTCGTCGGACTCTCCCGGCCAGACCTCTGAACAGAAGCCATCCTCTCAGCCGCCGGCAAAAGGCCCTCCCCCAGAAGCCGCGGGAAAACCACCGGAAAAAAAGACCTCCGAAACGACTCCTGGCCAACAATCGCCCCCCCAGCAAGGGTCAACCGAAAAACCTAGCCAACCGGAAAGACCCACGACCACAATTCCCTCTACCATTTCCCCTCCTGAGAGCCAACCCAAAGAACGGAAGCCGAGTGTAGAACGGAAACGCTACTGGTTGAAGATTCCCCCGCCACGCTCATCAAGCCGAAGATCCGGACCGGCCCGAACACAAGGCGACCACGAGGCTTCTCTCCTATTGGCTTCCAACTCTCTTCAACTAGACGTTTTAAAAGGCAGGCAGGTGGCCAGCCAGTCCCTGAAACTAGAATTCCTAGTTCCTGAACAATTCCAAGAGAACAAATATTCTTTCCAGTCAGCTCCCCCGGAAGATAACGCAGTAGGCATTCAGATCTTGTGTTCTAGCACTGTCGGTAGTTCTACTACCAGTGGCAGTGCAAAATTTGAGCTTATGGCTACGTTGCATGTAGAGGGAGAACAACTTTTATTCCAATGGAAAAAGCCTAAAGAATGGGAAGCTAGGAGCGAATTTCTGGAAGAGTGTTTACTTCTGATCAAGGATCGCCAACAGGATACCTGTCTTGCCATCGTCCAATTTCAAAGGCCCCCTAAGCAGGACGAGAAGCCAGATTATTCTTTAAAAAGAGGAGAACCATGGCCGCCGTTAGGCGAAAAAAAGGAAGCAGTTAACTTCTCCACAAAAGTCCCGAAAGAGAAGCTCGTTCTTGACGCTGTCTTAGAGCTGGGAGAAGAAAGCAAACAGTTTCCCAAAACTGCAAACAGCACGATCCGTTTGGAGACGGGCCATTCGGATATTTTTTCCGAAATTAAACTCTCCCTTGATAGGCATAAACTGTCATGGAGCGGAATATTAATGTACCCTACTTACCAAGGCAAGCCTCTACCAGTATCCAATTTAAAGAATCTTATATACAAAACTATTCCTGAAGAACAAAGGGAGATACCGGATCGCGTAGCCAAACGTGATACCAAGGATCCAAGGACGAGCGATGCAATTCACAAAGAGATACAAGAGGAGATTGCCAAACTAAAGCAGAAGGAGGCGGCATGCAAACAACTAGATGAAAAGTTAAAAAAGATGCAGATTCATTATTGTGTTTATCACACGCTGAGGGATTCCCAAGGGAAGGAATATCGGGTGTATATAGGATTTACCGAAAAGATGGCGCCGCCGGATATATCGGAGGATTTCAGCCGAACAAGGTAATCGGCTTCAATGCTGCCTGGAAGGGCTGACGAAGCTGGGCAACTGCTGGGGATATCCGACCCGAGCGGTTGCTGCCTTCTACCCCCGTCTAACCCCAGCAGCGAACAGTGGAAAAAACCTGGGCCTACTCCATTCGGCTAAAATGTCACAATAACTGGAACTTTTGCATGATTTAAAGAAGACATTTTCATATCATCTTGGGTTCCTTTACGTATGACCTAATATCCGAAGTTGATGGTGCGGTTGGCGGCTTACCGATCGCAGATGTTTGGCAAGAGTAGCTAACCCCTACCAAAGCAAAAGTTTATATAATGCCCCCTATAGATTCATATAGGTTCCCATAATTTAAAAAGGGCATGTTTGCACTATTTTATCACCCTTTATCTCTACGCCAACTGGTAGGGTTGCAGGACTCATAGGAACTTCATGGAGGGGGTCTGTAATAGAGACAGATTAACCGTTACTGATCCGGACATCCCAATAGATGTGTTCAGTATTAGTATGGTAGGAAGGTTCCTTAATGGAACTTTTTTGTCCAACGCCGCAAGCCGGCCCAATAGGGACTACTATCTGTAGGGAAAGGCCACGCGGGAGGGCATGGTGCTAAAAACAGGGGATGACAGTAAAAAGGGACAACGAAGCTTCCGAGGCAAAAAGGGAGGTTTAGAACGAAGAGGTGTAAACTTGTTTTAGTCTGGTGCGTTGGGAGGTAAGCGGGCGATGCGGGCGCAGGAGATAGTGGAAGCGGCGCGGATGGCGGTTTTTACGCCCCTGGAGGGGCCGACCGATACGCTGCGCCAATTGGCCGCTGAATATAAAGGGCTATGCGAACGGATCAACGAACGGCTGGCTCGCTGCGGAGAACTAATGCGCAAAGGCAATCGCAGTGAGGCGATCCGCTTGGCTGAGATGGAACCTAACTTGCTCGATCTGGTGGCCTTGGCAGACTTTCCGGAACGTGACAGTTTCATAGAGTTGTGCCAGTACTTTGGGCTGGAGACATCGCCGCCGCTATTACTGGATATTGCCGCCGAGCTGAACGAGGCTTATGCTCGAGAACAGCCGTTGGAAGCACTTCTGCGCCGCTACCGTCTGTATGCTTTGGCGCGGGCACCGTTAAAAAAACGGCTGTCGGTTCTTCGACAACTGGCCAAGATCGATGGGCAGAATTTATACTGGAAGAAAGATCAGGAGATTTTCGAAAACGAACGAATCCAAGAGATTCGGCGGGAATTGGCCGAAGCGGTCCAAAAGTGCGATATCGGCCTCTTGGAGGCTTTGGCCGAGGAATTGAGACAAACTCAATGGATCAATCCGCCGCCAGAAGCCTTGATCCAGGCCGTTGACCAACAACGCCATGAGGTGGCCAAACAAATTATGCGCCAGCAACTGGTGGAACTTGCTCAGCAGTTGCACGAGGCGTGGGAGAAACTGGATGTGCGCCAGGCGCGGCAGGTGCGCACAGCTTGGCAACAGATAGCAGAATTGGCCCAACTGCCGGCCAACGACCCTCTGCAGCAACAGGCAGCCCCAGCATTGAATTGGCTAGCTGAAGAAGACCAAAAGGAAGCCGAGCAAATAGCCTGTCAACAGGCGATGGCGAGCCTGGAACGCTGCCTGGACCGCAATGAGAAAAACTTGCCTAAACTCCAAAAACTCTATCGACAGGCCACTCTCGGCGGCCGAGAACTGCCTCCCTATTTAGAACGGATGTATCAACTGCGGATCGAAGAACTACAACGTGCAGCCAAATCGCGCAGCTGGCGCAACTACATCCTGACCCTGATGGTGGGACTTGCCCTGAGCCTGTTGGTCGGTGCTGGTTTGGTCAGCTATCGAAGCTACCAGCAATATCGCCAAACGGCCACTAGCTTGCAAAACCTTTTGCGCCTCGTGGAGAAATCCTCCCCGTCGGAATCTCTATCCGCTCTGCTGCAAGCGAAATCGTTGATCGATCAACTACAAAAAGAACAACCTGTCTATTGCCAATGGACACCGCTGCCAGAATTAACTGCTAAAATCATGTCCCTATGGGAAAAAAACACCTTTCGGCAACAGCAACTGCAGCAACTGCTTAGCCAAATCAGTAAACTACTTGATCAACCCCCAGAACAACTCGGGCGTAATGATTTCGATTTCTGCCAAGCTAAGTTTCAAGAGGCGGAACCATTGGCCCATGACGAGCAAGAAAAGCTTCGCCTCCAACAACTTCGCAACAGATGGAACGAAATCAAATTCCGCTGGCAACGCTTGAAAGATCAACAGGCTCGCGAACAAATGAAACCTTTGGCCGACCAATTGGCTCAGCTTGAAAATTCCCCGAACCCTCCCCCCCAAGCTTTAAAACAGATCCAACAGCTTTTGTCCCAGTTGTCTCAGCTGGCAAAAACCCATCCGGATATTTCTGATCCAGTCCGAACAGAACTAGCGGTTCTTCGAGAAAAGGCACAAAGTCTCCAAAGACACTTTCAGCTTCGAGACCAGGAAGACCAATCCCTCGCCAAGTTAGCGGAGCTGGTGGGCGATCATGACCGGTTTCTCGAAATCTTAAAACAACACCTTCGGCAATTCCCGAATTCGCCTCGGAGCTTTGCGTATAAACAAGTGGTGGATGAACATCCGTATTGGAAAACATTAGATCGATGGAATCGGTACGCCCAGCAGTGGAACAGTTCTTCATCACAACGGTTCCGATTGATGGAGGATCAAAACTGGCTCGAAGGGTTTCAATCCTGGGTCGACTTTCCCGGTATGGAGGCAGTAGGCAAGATTCGTCCGTATCTGACGGCAGTGCGCAACCAAGCGAACGCCGGGCTAAAGGAACTTCAAGAAATGTTGGAAAATCCCCCCTTTCAAGACACCTGGATAGTTCCTTATGGCGAGAAATTCTACTACGTCCTTCAACCGCCCGAGATCAGAACAGGAGCTGTTATCTCAGTCGAATATATTGTTGACTACGATCGGAATGTCCGGCGGGTGAGCCTCAAGTTTACGGAGAAGGATCTTGCCCCGACCTTAGCCCCCCATATCCCTTTGTGCAAAGAGTTGGTAGCACTCCTGAGACAGACCACCGTCGCCAATTGGGAAAAAAACTTCTGCCACATGATTCAAAAAGTGCTGATCACGCAGACACAGCCGATTCCTATCGATCCGACCCTTCGGCTTTGCTTGCTGGAGAAACTTTTGAACATCGCTAGCCAAGGTAGTTATCCAATTCAGCAAGGGTTTCAGGATTGGCAGAATCGCATAAGAACCGGACCTGTAGATATTGGAGCAAACTGGTTGAATCCGGAATTGATAGAATGGAAAGAACAACGACGGCTAGCTGATGAATTTCTTAAGCGATTTTCCTTGAATGAGTTAGCCGCCAATCAACAGAAAGCGGCCGAGTTGTGGCAGCAATTCCACTCCTTCCGATTACCAGAGTTCCAATGGATCGGCTTCTTACAATCCGAAGGGGACAGGTGGCGATGTGTGTTGAAAGCCCCTTCGGAAGTTGCTAAGCAGGATGGAATCCTTTATGTCCTGACTCCGGTACCCGCCGGCGGATGCCGAACCATTTGCATCGGATCACTCCGGCAAGGAAACTGCCAACTTCGAGAATCGGCGGACAGAGAAGCTTGGCTTGAGGGCAGACCTGTGTTCTCCATGTCCAAATGATGATGTCCTCTCTTGAACTGGTTTTTTGAGATGGTAGTAACTTCTTTTATTGGAAGGAGAGAGGGTGTAAATATTTTTGTTCATCGAATTTCCTATTTCCAATAGGAACCTCTGCCTAATACTGAACATCATAAATTTCTGTGGGCTTTTGATTCTTTATCCGTTCGGTTGGCCTACCTGAAGAGCTACAATCTATTGAGGCTTGAGCAATGCTAGCAACCCTATATGTTGTGTTAGGAGGACCAGCCAAATCGTATAAAACTTCCCCTTTGAATTATGTAAAGCTTCCAATATTTTCAGACAGCTAGAACATCTACGCTGGACCCCTGGGACCCCTGGAAATTCCTGAAAGTCGAACTTAGAAACTATCCAGAAATGGGGAGGTCTGCGTTTTCGGATGGGTTTTGGAGCTGAGGGGAAGCATCCGGCAAAATTGGGTAAAATAGAAGTTTTAAAGGCAGTCTGGCTCTGTTGAAAGGTTGTGGCAGGGTGGGGAGATTTTGCTCATACGGGTCGGTTTTGCTTGAGTTTTGGTAGGTTTAGGCCTCCGACCGGAGAAGGTTTAACAGAGCCAGGCTGTTTGAACAGAGATTTTGGCTCACTCGGCTGCTAAGTTGTTTCCATCACCAAGAGGAGCTACACCCTAGGATTTGGGCAACTTGGCTCCTTAGAGTCTTCACCGGCCTTTGGAGAAGGAAGATTAGCTACCTACTGTTCAGACAACCTGTTAGCTCGACCTTTTGCCTTTTAGAGGCCTTCTCCCGGAAGGGGAAACCTCTGAATCCTTGTATTGGACTTGGGAAATTGGGTGAGCAAAAGGAGGTCTCATCGTAACTATTGCAAACAAAAGGAGTTAGGGAACATGGCAAAAGTCGAGCCTAGAGATTCCCGAACCTCCATGCAAAGCTCTGCTGGCAAGCTGGCAATGGTTTTCAGGGGCGCCTGTTAGCTTGACTTTGATCATTTCTGCCTCTTGCCGAAAAGGGGAGAACTCTAAGTCCATGTAATTATCGGAGTTAGGAATTTACGTGAACAGAAGGAGCATTTGCCCTAACTCTTGAAGGTTAACCAAGTTTAAAAAAACGGCAAAACTCGAGCTTAGACAAACCCTGCCGAACGAAACCATATAGATCCGGCCCAGGATTGACCTAAAGAGCTTTGGAAATGCCTGGTTGGGGCCATCGGCTATCTTTTTATCAACAACCCCTGGCGCCGATGGGAGATCGGATGGGGGTTTGGTATGAGCGTTGGGTAACCTTCTGGTTTCAGGAGAAAATCCACTATGGATACCCAATGGTATGTTCGGATTCGGGGACAGATTTTAGGACCTTTTACTACTGAGAAATTACAGGAGATGAGCAAACGGGGCGAATTTAGCCGGACCCACGAAGTTTCTCAAGACGGCTTAAGCTGGGAACGGGCATCTTTGCATCCGGAGTTGTTCCCAGCGGTTATACCCAAGCCAAAACCCTCTGGCGGCTTAGCGCAGCAGGCAGCGACATCCCGAGCCCAGGACGATGGCATTGCCTCTGCGAGCGTTGGAACAACTGGGGGCGGAAAACCGACGGCTCCTAGCACAACGGCCCCTATTCCGGCCATCTCCACTGCCCCCCCTTCCTCCCCCATCGCACCGCCGTTATGGTACTACATGCGGGATGGCAAACCGGTCGGGCCCATTGCCGAAACAGAACTCCGTAATTTGTTCGCAACCGGACAACTATCGCCCCAGACCTTGGTCTGGACAGAAAACCTACCGGCCTGGTGTCCTGCTCAGAATGCTTTTGAATATCTGGCTGCTCCGGCTGCTTACACCTTTGGCCGCGATTCCCAGTCCCAGGCCGACACCTTGCCCGATTTCATTTGCCAGACAGCGCTGCGAATCCGCTCCTGGACATTGTTTTTAACGGTCATGTACGGCCTCATTGCATTTTTATCTCTAATCAGCAGCGTAACTGTAATCGCCCTGGCTACTCAAAGCCTGTCTGCCGCTCATTTGGTTGGAGGGGGGATCGGAGCTCTCGTGCAATCCATCGTTTGGGGGGTCTCTGCCTTCATGATGTACACTTATACTTCTTCTTTGAAAATGCTTACCTTGTACCCAACGATGCGAAGCCTTCAAAAGTCGCTGCATGATTTGTACAATTATTTCCTCGTCGAGGGGATTGTGTACATTCTGGGAATCATCTTGGTGGCGGTTTTAGTTCTAGTACTTCTGATCCTGTTGCTTGCCTACGCGTAACAGCCTTTGAACTAGGTAGGATAGATTTTCAAAATATAGATTCCGGTGAGCCTCAGCCTGATCCTGGATGTATCCAATCGTGCAGAGGCAGGTGGCCTAGGGGGGCCAAATTCGGGGAGCGATGTGGTTCTAGGGTGCTTCTGCATCGGAAAAACGATACATCCGATAAAATATATACTTTTATACTATTTCGGTTTTTCTTCCCTTTGGTCCAATGTATAGGCATTGCTAAAATGTTAGGAGTGGGGATATCTAGGTGTTCGGTCCCGGCAGTCCAAGCCTACCGAATCAAAAATGCATTAACCTTCCTATATATTCAGTATTTGCAAACGTTCCTAATATTGAGAGATATTTGGAACCTCTGCATAATTTGAAGGAGATATCTTGATACTATTTTGGTTCCCTTGCCTCAGACCCAATATATTGAGTTGCTGGCACTACTAGCACCCTACATCCAGTAGCTATTAGTAGCTATTTCGATGGGGGTAATGAAAGCCTATGGAATCAAAAATTCATGTGGTTCACTACATGTTCAGGATTATGCAGAGGTTCCATTATTATATTCCTGATGTTCAAAATTTTTGTAGAAGCCTTGGTTTTCAGGCTGACAGATGCTCCTAGTTGGCTGGCAGGGAAGCGGTAACCCCGGCTTGTCTCCGGGCCTAAGGGGTGAAGCCCGACGGTTGTGGGTATGTCCTGCAACTGGTTCTGTCTCGTGCGGAGCATCCGAACAGCTTCGGCGAAACTGTTCCAATAGACTGTCGCAAACTTTATAGGGATGGGATATGGGGATGGGCCAAGAAGCCCGGTACATGCAAACGCAGATTTCTGTGCCGTTGGCTTGGCATCGCCGGGATATTGAGCAGCGACTGGGGTTTACCGGCGGCCGGTTCACCCAGGCTAATACTCTGTTAACCTTTCTCATGGCCCTGTTGGCAACGGTTGCCTTTTACGGCAGCCTAGTGCCGCTAACCGGTACTCTATGGGCCGAAATGTTTACTGATCGCGGTCCTACGCAGTATGCAACGATGTTTTTTACCTTCTGGTCGCTGGCGATTCTGTTGGTCAAATGGCGTAAATTGGCCCTCCAACAGAAAGCCTTGGAATACATTGTTGTGCCGGAATCTCACGACTTTGTGCTTTCTCCGGTTACGGTAGAACAAGTCTTTCAAAAAATCTACGCCACCGTCGACGATCCCAAGCAGTTTGTGCTCTTCAATCGGATTATGGTGGCCTTATCGAACTTGCAAAATTTGGGCCGGGTAGGCGATGTGGACGATATCCTTCGTTCTCAGGCCCAGCAGGATGAATCGGTTATGGAAACCAGCTATTCGTTGCTGCATGGTTTTGTGTGGGCGATTCCGGTTTTGGGATTTATCGGCACGGTGTTGGGCCTATCCCAGGCTATCGGCTCTTTTTCTGGTATCCTGAAAGAAGCCAAAGATTTTAGCGCTGTATCCGAGGGACTTCGGGCTGTTACCGGCGGCTTGGCTACCGCCTTTGATACCACCTTGGTCGCCCTGGTGGCTGCCTTGGCAATCTATCTATTGCTTACGGTGCTTAGAAAGAAAGAAGAAGAATTCCTAGACCAATGCGGAGAATACTGTCTTCGCCACATCGTGGATCGGTTGCGCATGTTGCCTTACGAATCCCAACAGTTGCTTTCCTGAAGAGCCTTTTTTTAGTATTTTGAGATTCTTTCATGCGGAAAGATCGTAGCGGCCCGATTACCCTATTTTCCTTTCAAGATATTTTGACTTCCTTAATGGGAGTCGTGTTCCTGATTGTGTTGTTGATGAGCCTGCAGATGATCCACCAAATTCCCAGGGTATCGGACCTTTCGTACCAACAGGCTGCCCAACTCCAGCGAGAAATCCAACAAATGGAAGCGGACTGTCAAAAGCTCCAAGAGCAACTCCGACAACGCCAAGAGGAAGCCCAGAGGATCGCCCTCGGCCGACAAGAACTAGAAGAGCAACACCGCCAACTGGAACAACGCTGCCAGAGCGTGGAAGCGGAATCCCAGGCCCTGCAACATCAGCTTGTCAAGCTACAGCAGGAGCAAAAGAACCTAGAAACCCAACTCCAAGAGGCCCCCGAGCGCAAGCAGATCAAGCAATGGGAACAGAAGTTATCACGATTGCGAGGCCAGTTGGCCCGCTTAAAAACGGACGAGCTATGGATCTTCAATCCTGCCCCAGGGGAAAAAATTCCTTGGCTAGTGGATTTGGCCGCTCCCGCTTGGCGAATCCTTTCCGTACAGACTGGCCAACCCGTGCAAATCTTCGACCATTCCTCTGCTGAGCGAAGAATCACCTCGTTGCTCACATGGGCCAGAAGCCGAGATCGACATCGGGAATATTTTGTGCTTTTTGTTCGGCCCTCTGCCCTAGAGGGATCGGTTCTTTACCGTCAGAACCCTTACTACAAACTTCGCCAAGCCCTAGAAGAAGCAGGCTTTGAACTAGGCGTCGATCTGTTGGGAGAGAATCAACAATTGGTCTTGGGAACAGGGAGCCGGCCATGAGTGTTCGTCGTCGGCCCACTGCCAGCAGCTTCGAACTGTTGCTGGACCCAATTTGCAATACCTTTGGCTGTGTGATTTTCCTATGTATGTTAGTCTCGCTCTTGGTCCAAAATTCTTCCGAACGGTTCCAGGAATTGGCTCGTCAATTTGTGTCTCCTCTGGAAGCAAGCCAACTCCGAACCCGTCATCAAGAGATCCGCCTTCGTCAGGAACAACTCCGATCCGATTTGGAACATCTAGACACATTCCTTGCCCTACAATCTAATCCCGGAACCGTTCATCTAGCCAAAGAAGTGTACCAGCTCCAAATCCGCCTCCAACAGATGCAGGCCCGTCATCAGTCCCTCCGCCAAGCAGAAACTCAAATCCGTCAAAAAATTCAAAACCTCCAGAAACAGAAAGAGGATCTACTGAGCCAAACCAAACAAACCGAAAAACAACTTAAAGAACTCGAAAAACAATTAGAAGCCGAATTGGCCGAACGCACCCAAACCATCCCCTTCCCCAAAGAGCGACTTACGCATAAAAATTCTGTGGCTTTGGATCTGTGTTTTGGAAGGCTCTACCTCTGGCATCGCTACGATGCCCAAGGCAACCGTATCGGGCTTAATACCGATGAATATGTCGTCGTTGAAGAAACCCCGCAACATATACTGACCGCCCCTAAGCCCTACGCTGGTATTCCATTAGATGATCCTCTAGCTCCAGAGCGTATTGCCGCCCGACTGCGTCCCTTTCCACCGGCAAAATGGCATTTAGATTTTGCCATCTTTCCTGATTCTTTTGAGTATTTTCAAAAACTGAAACGAATCATTATCAAGCTTGGCTATGAATATCGGCTGGTGCTGATCGCGCCTGGCGGGATCGT
>JANXAQ010000308.1 GCA_025062105.1 Thermoguttaceae bacterium | reverse complement strand
AGCTGGAAGCCAGAACACAGAACCGCGTCTTGTAAGGAAGTGATTTTGATTCCCCCTCACCCGGCGTCGCCTTCGGCTCCGCCGGCCTCTCCCACGGAGGGGAGAGGCGTGATCTTTTTCCCTCTGCCTTCTGCCTTCGGTTGGTCTCGCTGTCATCCCTGCGCAAGCAGGGATCCAGAAAAAACCCTCTCCCCACTGCGGGAGAGGGTGGCTTGGCCTTCAGGCCAAGCCGGGTGAGGGGGTCCTTTCTCCAAAACCAGACAGCAGAGGGCCGAATGCAGAGGGCAGTAGGAGGTGGGCAGTAAGGGAGTTTTGAGAGCTGGAAGCCAGAACACAGAACCGCGTCTTGTAAGGAAGTGATCTTGATTCCCCCTCACCCGGCGTCGCCTTCGGCTCCGCCGGCCTCTCCCCTCCGTGGGAGAGGCGGGGTTCTCCGTTCGGCTAAAGTGGTACGAAAATTTTCCAATCGGCGGAAAGGTTACGGCTAATCGAACGCCTTGGGCGGCTTGGGCAATTGGCCTACCAGTTTCGGCGGCGTCAGGCGGCCAGCCTTGGTGTAATCGAACGGCTTAAAGCCAAGCTTCAGCACGGGGCTATCCGGCTTGAGACGAAAATCGCCTCTTGCCGGATCCACAAAGCCGGGATCGGCAATGATGGAGTTCCGGTCTTGCTGACGCTTGGCCTGCCAGTCCGCTAAGCTGAGGTTGCCTGGGAAGACAACCGGTTTACCGCTGGCGTTCCAGTAGCAGTTCCAATCCAGACGGAAATTATCATCGTTCCAATTGCTGCCCAGCAGTTCCCCCTGGGTCCAATAGACGATGTTTCGCTCAAAGTAGAAGGAGATGTGCGGTTCGGAGCGGCTGCGCTGGAGTTGCTGCTCGATGGCGAAGGCGAAGATATTGTTCTGGATGCGGTTTTCTCGGCCGTAATGCTGGTGGAACCCGCCGGTTTTGGTCCGATACACGAGATTGTTTTCCATGACGATCTGGGAGGAGCCTTCGTCGGTATAAAGACCCCAGCCGCCATAGCTGTAACTATGCACATCATGGATATGGTTATTTGCCACCACTGTCCCGGGCGAAACACCCAGGGTATAGACGCCGCCCATATCCGAGAGCACCCCTTGGCCAATCGTGTGGATGTGGTTGAAAAGAATCCGGTTATGCTGCGCCCGGCTTGGCCCGTAGCCCCAGACCCAACCGACCGATACACCGGTATAGTAAAAGTCGTAGATGTCATTATGTTCAATGAGATTGTGCGGGCTATGGCCAATCCAGACGCCCACGGCCGCCGGATGCAAGCGGCCGCCAAAGGCAATCGTGCAATCTCGAACGGTAATGTGGGAAACTACTTCCTCGTCGTTGGCTGGTTGCCGAGAGGCTTCGGGCCAGGCAGCCGCGCCAGCATGACCGATCTTCACCCCGCCGCCGCCCAGATCGATCATCTCACAACGTTCGACCCGGATCTGCCGACAGCCAATCCCAAAGGCCATCGCATAACCGCCCGTATGCCGGATGGCGCAGTCTTCAAAAACCACCTCCCGGGCACCCTGGGCCAAAATGGCTGACTCCAAACCGACCTCTGCCTGAGGATAGCAAACTCCGCCGGGCGGATAGCTCCAGTTGGTGTGGGCAAACTCTAGGCCCCGGAACTGCACCTGTTGGAGCCATTTTCGGCCCGGCACATCGCCCGCTAGCACCAAAAGCTGGTCCAGCCGGGGGGCAACCACCACAGCAGATTCCGGCGTTTCGCCCGGCCGGGGCAAATAGGTTAATTGTCCGGTTTGCCGATCCAAGTAGAATTCGCCCGGTTCGCTGAGAGCGTCTTTGACGTTGAAAAGCAGATACCGATGTCCTTCAGGAAAAGCGCCCCAATGGCTTGCGCCCACCGAAGGCCCCGCCAAGGTAACGATCTTTTGCTGAGTATCCACGGCGGCAATCCGAAGCCGGGAGGCCGACCACTGATGAAAACCCAGCACCTCCACATCTGAGCCAGCCCAATTGGTCCGAATGTCTTCGCCCTGAAAGCCAAAGCGGTTATGCCCGTGCTGAGCCACTTCGGGAGTTGGCGGTACTTGTTTGGCGATCGTGTAGTAGCCTTTTTTGGGTAGGCGTGGAGTGAACCGGCGTTGGTCGTTCACAAAAAGCTGCTCAAAAGTCCATTTACCTTCTTTCACTTCTGGTAGTTGCAACGTCCAACGTCCGTCGGGTTCTACTTTCCAGCCGGTCAGCCGCTTTCCGCCGCTTAGGATAGGACGCTCCCCGGGATAGGCTTCGTAGATCACTGGAGCTTCTGGCGTCCCGGAATCTGCCGGTTCCAATACCCAGGGACTAGCCAACTCATACACACCGCCTCGGAAGGCTGCGCGAATGGGTCGGTTCCGATTCGGCTCAGCCGCCTTGAGTTGGCGGACCAATTGGGTAGCTTTTTGTGGGCTGGCCAGGGGACCGTCGGTGCGCTGGGCGTTGGGCGCTGGTAGACGTCCGCTCCAACTGTCGTTCCCCTCCGGCGATACATATAGATCGGCCGAGTAAGCGGCCAATTTTTCTTCGGCCGCCATAGCCTGCAGCAGCAAACCACTACCCGCAACCACCAAAAGAACCGCTAAAAGCAACCATCTTATCGTAGCCAGCATCTTCTGTCTCCTTTGCAAAAAGCACAGGGGGCCTCTGCATACTTCAAGGGGAGATATTTTTTATACCATGTTGGCTTACCCTCTCTCTCACCCCATAACAAGGGTTGCTAGCATTACTAGCACCCAATAGAGAGTAGCTGTTCGGGGAGGAGAACCGGCGGCTATGAAATGAAAAGTGGATGAAGTTCACTATATGTTCAGTATTCTGCCGAGGTTCCCCTCCTTCCTGGGATCCAGAAGTCCACCTAGGAAAACGCCCAGGCCACAAAAGGGCCTCTGCCAGGTGGGGTTTATCGCCTTAGGTCAGGGAAGGCGATTGCAGGGGGGTTTGAGTGGAGGGAAGCTAAATAGGTGGGAAATTTTGTTCCGTATCGGCTGGGGAATCACTCCTCTCGGCCTCAATGGGAGAGACCGGAAGGCATTGGGCCTTCCTCTGCCCGGCCCATTTACAGAGACTCCAATCGGTCCGTGGTTTCTCCAGCAATGGAAAGATAAATTATATCATCCTATAGAGGTGGGGAAAAGAGAATCCTAGAAAATAGGTGGCAATAGCGTAAATCGGCGCTTGGTTGTCGTGCTGGGCAGGCGGATGTACCGTCTGCCCTCTTTCATCCGCCTTCTATGTTTGAGGGGCCTACCGAGGAACTGGATCCCGATACGGTTGGCGCGGCCGCTGGGCTAGGTTGCTGTAACTAGCAGGGCAGACTCCTTGCTCCGCAGACACCAACTGTTGCTGAGAGGCCGGAGGAGTTGGGGGAAGTCCTAGAAGATTTGGCAGCTCGCTAAAGGGCCGGGGAGAAGGCATCCGACGGCAACCGGCTTGATACCCAGGGCCACATTCTGCACACCCAGGCCGAGCCGGTTGCCTAGGGCCGGGACTCGGCACCATAGTAGGACCAGTTTCCGGTTCTGTACCTGGCAAAATTTCGGAAGACACGGAGCCGGGAAATACACTAGGATACATGCTGCTATAGCCGGTGCCGCGCTGCGTGCCAATCCACCGGCCCCAGTGGTCGCACGGATCGCAGCAATCGGGCGGATCGGCAGTCCAAGGACTCCAGTAGCGCTGGCCGCAGCCGGCAAAACCCGGATAGTAAGGCCACACAATCCGGTCAAACAGCCAACTTAACGGTCCTGGATAGTATCGAGGCGGGGCCGGCGGCGGAGGGAAGCAGCCTTGACAAGCCAGATCGGCTTCAGAAACACCTGGAGAGCCACCGGCTGGTTGCCACACCCAAGTCCCTTCTGCGCCGCAGCTCTCGCCACAGTGGATCGGATCACAAGGTGGAAACCAGGGGCGGAATGGCCGGATAGGTCCCCGACTACAACAGCCTCCGATCAAAATCACCATCCCGACCAATGCCCAAACCAGCACTTTTTCTGGCCTAGGGAAGACCCAACTTTTCATTGTTCTGTCCTAATTCCTAAAGGCGGGGACGTCAAAACCATCTGATCGGGGTTTTAAGTCCGCTTTTTACCAATCCAACCGAATACATCCGGTAGCAATGGGATACCGGAAGATTATCCAAACTCCTTATGTTTCCCAATTTGCCAAATCCAAAACCGGTCTCCGTTTGCCCTGGACTCAGAGGTTGCCCTGAGAATGGGATTTGAGGTTGCCCGAATGAAGTTTTGGCTAGCCACCGCTACCCTCCAGGTTTTTTGGAGCTTCTAGGCAATGGGAGGAAGGTAACCTCCTTTCCCATAGAAAAAGTTTTTCAGGACAACCCCTCGGGTTAACACTTTCCGGTAGGGCGAAGGTTCCTAGAAAATCCGGTTGCCCATGCGAGGAATCATGTTTGGAGCCCCTTGCCCGGTTACTTTAAACGATAAACTCTCTCAAAACGTTATCGACCAAAAAGTCGGCATAATCGAGAAAAAAGGATCTTTTTATGGAGTTTGTGCATTTTTTGCAGATTATGTATTTTGGGTAGTTTTTTAAGAAGTAGATTTGTATTAGGGAGAATCTGCATTAGGTGCACCAAGAAAGCAGCGCAATCCCATTGGGCAGAATACCCTCTCAATATGGGGTTAGCTCCATTGGACTTTTCCTAGTAACCCGCTTGGGGGAGTAAAGCCGTGGTACGACTGTTTCGGCCTCGGAAAGACGTAGCTGTTCAAACATTCATTCTAAAATTGGTCAATAACAACTGTTCCGAACTGCAGCGGTTGGTCGAAGGCCCCCGATTGGAACATCGGGTCAATCTAACGGTGCCAGTAGTGGTCATCCCACTAGAAAAAGGCCAGCCTCAAATGGACCGGGTTTTTGCCGCTGTGACCAAAGAAATTGCCACTGCTGGACTTTCGCTAGTCCTTTCTGAACCGCGAGCACCGGACGAAGTTATCCTAGCTTTCCGCTGGCAGGCGGATATGTATTTCATCAAGGCCAAAGCGGTACATCTGAACCCAATGGGCGCTGGCTTCTATCAACTGGGTTTCCGCCTGCTAGAGATGGTGCATCCAAGCGATATGCCAGAACTGAAGAAAATCCGCTTCTAAGTGAGCCAAGCCACACTGCCAGCCGTTAGCCGAAAGGGCCGGCGCGGTGGCTCTTGTTAGGAAGCCTATCGTCTCGACTTTTGCCATTTTCGAGGGGGCAGCCCCTTAGAATGCCCCAACCCTGAGAATGCCCTAACCCTTTGAAACCATCCCAGTTAGGAAACTTGCTGAAAAAAAAGAGTTCTCAAAGCCTAACTGCTTGAAACAAAAGAAGTTACAAAAAAGATGGCAAAATTCCCGGTGATGTCATTCCAGGGGGGAATCCATCGCTCTATCACCCGGTCTGCTTCGCAGTCCGTCCTGCAGTGGGAAGAAACGATACTGGCTCCCTGCTTTTGCAGGATGACAGAAAAGGGTTTTCCGAAGTGGGAACAGGCTGAGCAGAGGACCTTCTTTCGGCGGGTGCGTTCCGATGATAAAGCCTATATCAGTTCATCTAACCTAGGATTCGTTTCCACCGTTCTAGATTCCAGCGTGCTTTTTCGGCTGGGCTCATGGAGCGGAAATCTGGCTCTTCTTCTGTGGGCCTTTGGCCGGTGGGTTTGCCAGACTCGGCCCCCAGTGGGGAAGGGGGTTTGGTGGTGAGTGTGCTATGGGCAGAGCGTCGGCCGGGAGCGGAAGCTGCAGGAGCTGCCCTACTAGGGGACATTGGCACTGTGGCCCCATAGGCAGTGGCGGTTTGGGTCCGCTGCAAATCCTCTTCTAGCGAGCGATGGGGCCGGATGCCCAGTTTGGCCAGGTCATTGTGGTAGGCCCGGACGGCTTCGGCCGGCAGGATCTGGTCGTCGGCCACGGCGCGAAGGTATTTCACAAATGTGAGTTGATGTTCCGCATTGTTGATTTTTCGGCCATACAAGGCCACTCGGGCGCCGTATTTTTTGGCCTCCCAGAGCATGTAGAAGGCGTCCATGGTGGTGCCAGCCGCTCCGCCCAAAATACCCACCACGAGGCTAGGATCATATCGGGCCAAGGCTTCCATGGCTGCCGGTCCGTGGTAAGGGATTTTCAAAAACAGGGGCCGACCGCGACTGGTTACCCCGGCTAAGGCCCGAACAATATGATCAGCAATAAATCGGCCAATATCTGCCGGTTTTTCAGCCGGCGCATTCGGATCAAAGACTTCTAGAAAATGCCGAAATCCTTTTCGCTCCGCTTCCAGACGGAACTCTTTGTAGGCTTCTAGCGATTGCCGATCTAATTGGGCGTCGTTATTGAAGGTGATCGAATACAGGCCCAGGTCAGCCCCCAGGCTGCGCTCCTCCGGCTTGCAATCCAGATGGCCGCACATAATGTGATCAATTGTGGCGGTTCGGAACGGAAGCGACGGTTGGCTCGGATACCGGCCGGTGCCGCCAGCAAGCCAGATGTCTGTCGTATCATTGGCCCGAACCGCCGGCGTAACCGGGCTATTGTCGAAGAGCCGCTCCCGGATGGTCAAAATCTCATTAGTACTGGCGCTCATCAACATGATGTCCACTAGGCCCTGCAAGACAATCTCCCGCATTTGCTGGCGATATTCTTCCAGGGTGCGGAATCGGGCTTCGCCCGCGTGATATTCTGGGCTTCGGCCTGGAGCAGCCAGTCCGTATGCCATATCCGCATCTTTCGCATCCGCTAGGATAAAATCCCGACAACTGGAATCTGCTAAAATCCGCGCCAGTTTCACATCCAGCGATTTTTGCATCTCAAAGACCTTCCCTGAGGAGGAAAAATACATACACCTTACCATCCTCAACGCTCGATCCAACAAGGACTTTCCTCTCTATTCTTGTGCAATTCTGCCTGGTTGGCAAATGGTTGAGAAGGATTTTTCTTCCAGAATTCAGTACTCCAGACCGGGCTGTAGGAGAAGGAAGGGTGAAACGAAAGTTCCCCTCCTAGAGTCGGGATAGAAAATCTTATTGGCCGTCCCGTTTCTGCGGAGGCAAAATTGTAGTGCGTGATAGAAGCTATTTGGACTATGGGGGAGGCAAAACTTGGGTTGATAGTAAGGTGAGCTATTTGGGGTACTAAGGAGGCCAAACTCCGGTGGCTGGTAGAAGGTATTTAGGCTAATGGGGTAGAAGCTATTTAGGCTATTGGGGAGGCTTTGGAGCAGCGGGTTTGGCTGATTCGCTTGCGGAGGGAGCAGGCGTTGGTTGCAGCGGTGTGTCGGCAGGCTCTAAAAAGCGGAAGGATTCCACGATGGCCCGGTCGGCTTGGCCCAGACGCTCCTGCTGCTCAGGTTCCAGGCTGAAGGCAAAAACAGCCTGTCTGCCCTGGGCGTCGGCCACCCGATAATAATGCCATCGCATCGGCACTTCGAGGGGTTTGTTTTGCACTTGGCCGATAACCTTTCCTTCCACCACCACCCGGTACATCCGCAGATCCTCTGGAGTAGGATACTGGCCGGCTTGGAGGAATTGGCCGAAGTTCTTCCCCAAGGCCTGTTGGATCTCCTGTTGGAACTGCTCCAGGCTGATCTGTTGATCTTTCGGCAGAGGCGGGAGTAAGCTGATGGTGCCTTGGGCCACCCACTGTTGCTGGTCAAACAGGCTTAGGACAGCCGTCTGATTTTCTTCTCGCTGCACATGCCAGGAGCGGGGATGGAGGATCTGCCACCCTTTACCTGGGGGCTGATACATAAGCAGAAGCTGTTCTGCATTGGATTCCAGAGAGAGGTCTTGTAGGGTTTGTTCGGACAATTCGGGCGGTTGAGCAGAGGGGGTAATTTCAACGGTTAGCTTAACCACCACATCGACACCCCGGAGGACAAGACCGGGAGTACGTCGTTCGGCCAAGGCAAGCCCAAACCAGTTGATCCGCCCGGTGGTTCGATCGACCCGATATTTACCTTTCAGGACCATGGCGGATTGGCCGCCGCCGGTTTGGCCTTGGACAGTCCCGGCCATTTCTACCAGAATCGACCGCTCCGTGGCACTATGCCATTTGCACTGAACATCAGATCGGCTTATTTTTTCCAGGCCCAGGAGCATCGCCAAACTCTGTTCAGAGGGTTTCCAGGAGCTGGTTGGGCCGACCGGTTCAGCAGGCAACAGCCGATCCAGCAGCAAACTATTGCCCAAAAGATCCACTACATCCAACTCTTCCCTGGTTAACGGTCCTTTTGGGGAAAAAAGGTGGATTTGGTTTTCCTGGGTTTCGGCTATGATCCAGCGCCGTTCGGGCCGAAGCTGCGGCCGAACTGTTTCCTGTTCAATCTGAATGGTGGCTTCGGCATTCTGATAATAGCGAACGCTTCGGGTCGGCCAACCTGTCTTGGGATCTACCGCCAGGAGGCGTTCGTCATAGAGGTTTTGCCCGGTTACTTTCATCTTGGGCTTAGCATGCTTGGGATCTTCGGAGACCACAAGGAGGCCTTCGACCTCCAGTTTCAGAGAGACTCGATCAGTTTGGCCTACCTGGCGCCGGGGGCGAAGATCATACGTATTGGGTTGTTGCTTGGCTTGTTCCGCTTGGCCCGACTGAATCAGGAGGAAAACCCCGCTTATGGCCGCCGCAGCGATCCATCGCATCCAGCACTTTTGGTTTTGAAGTTTCATGCAGGAGTTCCTTTCCAGGGAAGATAGGGTTGACTGAAAGAAGGCTGCCTAGTAGTGGCTCCTGCCGATGGGCAAACCCCGTACTTTTCCCAACGGCTTCTCATACCATAGCCGGGCCTTTTTGGCAAGACCAACCGCTGTTTGATCCTTGAAGGAGCCACCAGCCGCTGCCCAGAGTTGCCAAACCGTCTTCGGCCGACTATATTGCCAATCGTAACACTTCAGCCGAATGAAGGAACGGTCTAGTTTAGCCGAGCAACGGCCTATAATGTTATTCCCACGGAAGCGGGATGCCAGACTTGTTTCCGCCCCAAGCGGGAAAGCAGAAAAACTAACAGAAAAACCTGGATTCGTGCTTACGCAGAAATGACACATTGCGCCATTCGGCTGGAATGTTAGTACCAATTTTATCCGGCCTATACGGACGGAGCATGTTCCGTGGTTCCTCGCTCTGGAGTCAACGGCTACGATAGACCGATTGTTCTCCGAGCTTTCCCATTTTCAGCAATTTTTCTTTCGAGTCTCGTTTCCTTTTTGGCAAACAAAGACTCATCCTTTCCAAAACAACACTGGAGGACCAGCGAATGAGTCTCACCCTGGTGGATTGGGCGATTATTGGGGTGTATTTGGTCGGTTGTGTGGCGGCTGGAGTATGGATGAAACGCTATGTGCGGCATGTGGAAGATTTTGCCATTGCGGGCAGGGAAATGGATGTATATCTGGGAGTGGCTTCCCTGGCAGCAACCGAAGTCGGCATTGTGACCATTATGTACACAGCAGAGATGGGCTTTACCAACGGCCCGGCCGGAGCCACTCCGGGAGTACTGATGGCTTTGGCGATGTTTTTGGTGGGGATGACTGGTTTTGTCATCACGCCGATGCGAAACGCCGGCGTCATGACCATTCCGGAACTGTTGGAAAAGCGGTTTGGGGTAAAGGTACGTTGGCTGGCAGGTCTGGTCATCATTCTAGGTGGCGTGCTGAATATGGGGATCTTTCTCCGGCTGGGCGGCGAGTTTTTGGTCCATCTGATTGGGCTACCCAAGCAGTATCTGGAACTGACGATGACGGGTCTTTTGGCGCTGGTGCTCCTTTATACGGTCTTAGGAGGGATGCTTTCGGTGCTGGTAACCGATTACTTGCAGTTTTTAGTCATGGGGCTAGGCATTGTCATTACTTCGGTATTGGTGCTTTGGCACACCCCTTGGCCAGTCTTTACCCAGCAACTAGCCCAGGCCCACCAGGCCGCCTTGGCCGTACAAGAACAAGAACCAGAAAAGACCAACGGCCAATCCCCCGGCGCTGCCAGATCAGCCGGTCCGGATAAGTCGGCCTCTTCGGCAAACCAGCCAACCAGCACTACCCTAACTGATCCCCGTCTACAGGGCCGCCCCCAGGCAAAGCTTCCTGAGGGTTCTGCGGCGCAGGCACAAAACTCCTCTGAGTCGGCGAATCCTTTGGCTGACAAACCGCTTCCTGCCGGGATGAAGATGGGCAATCCATTTAATCCTGTTGGCCAAGGCGGCCTTGGCTGGATGTGGGTCCTATGGCAGGCGATGACCGCTCTGGCTGTGGTAACCACCTGGCAAACGATCATTGCTCGGGTGCTAGCAGCTCGGGATGCGCGCACTGCCAAACGGATCTATCGTCGGACAGCTTTTTACTTTGTCGGGCGGTTTGCTTTACCGGGTCTGTGGGGTGCTGCCGCCTTCCTCTATTTCTGGCATGAAGGCGGTCTGCCCGAAGGAGTGAATAGCCTGAGCGCTATGCCTCGGTTTTTAGCTACCCTGCTGCCGGTGGGCCTGTTAGGACTGATGGTAGCCGCCATGTTAGCTGCAGAAATGTCCACCGATAGCGGCTATCTGCTCACCTGGGCAACGGTCATTTACAACGACCTGCTCATGCCCTTGAAACGACGAAAACCTCCGGAGAGAGTTCGACTCATGATCATCCGAATCCTGGTAGTGCTGATCGGTCTGTTTTTAGTTTTTTACGGCTTGTGGTACCCCTTGCCGGGCAAAGCATGGGATTACTTGGCCGTTACCGGCAATATTTATTTGGCCAGTTTGTTTACCTTGTTGGTAGGTGCCTTGTACTGGCCCAGGGCCAATCAGATCGGCGCCATAGCCGCCATCATCCTGGGCGCTGCCGGCCCCTTAAGTTTCCTGATTGTCAACTTCCTTCACGACTGGAAGCCGACTCAGTTCCCGTGGAAAATCGCTCCGGAAGTGGCTGGCCTGGCCGCCTTCGGCTGTGCTTTTGTTGGTATGATCATCGGCTCTCTGCTGGGCCAACGGCTCCTGCCCAACCCCACCGAGCACTCTCCGGCTGGACGGCTTAAGGAGCCGACAAAGCCGCACCCGTAAGAAAGCGGCTCCCAGAGACTCTGGACGTCTTGTCCGCAAAAATTGCTCTTATCCTTTCCCGCCAGAGGAGTTGGGAAAATAAGAACTAGGAACCATTCCAGAATGTTGGAAACCCCACTTTCTTTGGAGGAGCAGACCTATCATGCAAGATCCTGTAGAAAAGACCTTAGAAATCTTCTGGGCAGTGATGATCTTCGCCTCAATCGCCTGGTATTTCTTCCTGCTATTTTATGTTGGGGTTAAGGGCGGTTGGGAAATCCGGAGCATGGGTCGGCATTTCGAGGAAAGTTTGAAGGATTCTCCACCAAATTCCTGATGTTTGATTTACCAAATAAACCCTCTGGCCTGGCAGATAGCGCATTTTCCCGGCTTTCTGGGCGAGGCCCAGTTTACTTCGTTATTCAAACCTTGGTGTCCAACTTCAAATGCAACAGGTGGAGAACTAGCAAAACGGGGGAGAACTGGCAAATGGACCATGTCAACCGATCAAACCCCTTAGCGAAGTATGCATCGCCAAGGCTCTTGGCCGTTGCAACATCGTTGCTCAAGTTGGACTGCTGCTTGCACAGCAATCACAAGAAAGGCTGACGGATGCGCTGCCATTGAAATTGGACATCCAGAAGCTCAATAATCAGAGGCTGGCGTTTACCCCCTAGCGGCTACTGGCTGTCGATCCACCGTCGGTGCCAAAGCTCCAAGATTGCCAAGGCCCATAGGCGTGCCCCATGATCAAACCGGCCTGTCATGTGCTCGGCCAAAAGGGTCTGAATGCTTTCCGGTCGGAAATAGCCCCGGCTCAGAAGCCGACCATCGGTAAGAAGCTGTTCAATCCACCCCCGAAGCGGTCCCCGGAACCACTCCGAAACTGGCACGCCGAAGCCCATCTTGCCTCGTCGCTGAATAGCCGGAGGCAACAGGTCGGCAAACGTATGGCGCAAAATCCATTTACTCCGGCCCCACCGGTATTTGAGCCGGCGTGGCATCCGGATGGCCAATTCCACCACCCGATGGTCCAAAAACGGCTGGCGACATTCTAGGCTATGGGCCATCGATGCAATATCTACTTTGACCATCAGATCACAGGGCAAATAGGTAACTAGATCTACTAGGCCGGCGGTAGTAATTGGGTCTCGGCCAGCTGCACGAGCAAAGACATCGAGCAAAAACCTTTCTGCCCCCTCCGGTGGCAACTGCTGGCGAAACTCCTCCGTATATAGGGCTAAGCGCCTTGCCTGGTTAAAGATACAGATCCATTCGATATACCGTTGATCGGGCGGCAGACGCACTGCCTCGAGAAAACGACGGAGCCGACGGAGAATGTTCCTGCGCCCGCCGCTACGGGGCAGTCGCTGCCAGAGCGGCCATTGACTTACCGACCGCAGCCACCCTGGCAACCGATCCACCCAGCCAGCCAATCCGGCCGCCGGATACCGAGGATAGCCTAAAAAAAGTTCATCTCCCCCGTCACCTGTTAGCGCCACGGTAACATGCTGCCGGGTTTGCTCGGCCACATACCAGGTCGGCAGCGCGGAACTGTCGGCCATCGGCTCGTCAAAATGCCACACAAGCTGCGGCAATATCCGGAGAGCGTCCGGCTCCACCCGAAACTCCTGATGCACTGTCCCCAATGCCTCGGCTGCGATTCGGGCATAGTGCGTCTCGTCGTACTCCAGCACCGGAAAACCGATCGTAAAAGTCCGGACCGGTTCTGTAGAAAACTTCTGCATCAGGCCCACAACAATCGTTGAATCAATCCCGCCGGATAAAAAGGCCCCTAAGGGCACCTCGCTTTGCAACCGAAGTCGCACTGCATCTGTCAATAGCTCCCGCAGCTGGGCGGCGTACTCTGAGACGGGTCGGTCTTCTTCCTGCTGAAAATCCGGTTGCCAATAGACACCTTGTTCGATCTGCTGTTGGCGATAGATCAGATATCCGGCCGGCGGCAGCTTGGAAAAGCCAACTAAAATCGTTTGGGGCGGCGGCACATATTGATACAACAAATAGGCATCTACAGCCCCAGGGTCCACTTGTCGTTCTAATCCAGGCAACTCCAGCAGACTTTTCAGTTCGCTGGCAAAGAGCAATCGGCCCGGCTCCTGTCGATAGAACAGTGGCTTTTTGCCAAGCCGATCCCGAGCCAAAAGCAGTTGCTTCTGGCGGCTGTCCCAGACGGCCAGGGCAAACATCCCCCATAGCTGCTGTAGACAGGCTGGCCCTAGTTGCTCGTAAAGGTGCACGATCACTTCGGTATCACTGGCCGTTCGGAACCGATGTCCCTGTTGGAGAAGCTGCTGCCGGAGGGTTCGAAAATTGTAAATCTCGCCGTTTTGGACCACCCAGATGGTGCCGTCTTCATTTGGCATGGGTTGGCGCCCGCCGGCAACGTCGATAATCGCCAACCGACACGCCCCCAAAGCCACCCCTGGGACCAAAGAAGCTGCATCAGCAGATTCGGCCCGGTCTTTGTGCCCCTGCTGTGGGAATAATGGATGGACCGTTTGGCTGGGGTAGGCAAAACACATCTCCTGCTGGTTGGGGCATTCCCCCCCCTCCATCCGCCACCAACTGCCTTCGGCTTGAGGTAGAAAGAGCATTCCTTGCTCATCGGGACCCCGGTGGCGCAAGACGGACACCATCCGGCGGAAGGTTTCGGGCCGGATTTGCAGCCGCTCGTCCCACCAGACAGCACCGATAATGCCACACATAGGGAGGATGCACTCCAAGAGATGGCTTCTAGAAAGTCTATCTATTTTGTGTATTTTATCTATATTTTCAAGCTAAAGCTTCTCTCCCTCTGCAAACTTTCTCTATGGGCCTTCTCCCTCCCCTACTTACACAGCAGCTTCTAGTCCCTAAAAACCATGCCACTTTGCACCTATTACCGAGAAAAGATTTGCCAGAGGAGCACTACCGGGCCGATGGCAAAAAGCCAATAAGCGAACCAGTACAACCGTCCCTCCTCCAGCCAACGGAGCAGCCAAGCCAACGCCGCTAAACCGACCAAAAAACTGACTCCCATCCCTAACCCTAAGTAGGTAAATGGCAATGAGTTAGAATTTTCATGAAGCATTTCTAGGCCTTCCACCAGGCCTGCCCCAGCCATTACAGGGATGGCCAATAGAAAGGAAAAGGCAGCCGCCTCACTGCGCCGAAGCCCCACAGCCAAACCGGCCACAATCGTTGCCCCACTGCGAGAAATGCCTGGCAGTACCGCAAAAGCCTGGGCCAGGCCGATCCAGAAGGCCTCGCGCAGCTTCAATTGCCGACAGAACTTTCCTTCTGGATTCGAAGGAGAAACTTTTTTGGTCCACAGCAGGCCCACTCCCGTCAGAAGGAAGCCGAAACCGGCTATAAGCGGTGATTCCAGCACTTCTTCTCCCCAAATCTTTCCCCCAAGCCCCACCACTACGGCTGGAATCGTAGCCCATAGGCCCAGCAGGACTACTCGCTGTTCCTCCACCAGGAGTCTTAGAACCCGTTTATAGAAAAACACTAACACGGACAGCAACGTGCCTACGTGGAGCATCACATTGAGGGCTAATTTTTCCTGGATCGGATGGCCCCATTGGTCGCATAGAGCCGCTCCAACCACCACATGGCCGGAGGAGCTAATGGGCAAAAACTCCCCAATTCCCTGGACCACCGCTAACAGCACGACTTCCAGCCACATAAGGGGCTCCCGTAGGGAAATGCTTTAGGAACCTCTGCAAAATGAACTTTGTGAACCTTTGATTGTCTAGACGTTCGGTTGTCTCAGCCGGACACATCCTATAGTCTTCTGTAATGCTAGTACCCCTATATGTTGTGTTAGAAGGAGGACACGGAAAAATGATATTAAAAATATCCCTTCTGAATTATGGAGAGATCCCATCTATATGTATGCGGTTAGCATTGCAGTAACCCCAATATATTGGGCCAGACGGGAAAGAACCCAAAACTCCCTCTTCCCCGCATTATGCAGAGGTTCCTAATAGGCATTATTGTAGCACCGCAGAACGGCGAATGTTTGGCGTAAGCCTTTGGAGTCCGACTTTTGCCAATTTTTGCAAGTTCCTTTTATCACAACCAGCTTAAACTTTGAACATTCTTTATTCAGGAACTTCTACAAAAATCTGAACATATAGTGGAACCTCTGCAAAATCCTGAACATATAGTGAACTTTATGGACTTTTGATTACATAGCCGTTCAGTTCTTCTATCCGAACACCTACTATCTATTGGGTCCTGGCAATGCTCGAGCTCTATATGTTGTGTTAGAGGAAGGGCATCGAAAA
>JANXAQ010000095.1 GCA_025062105.1 Thermoguttaceae bacterium | reverse complement strand
TTTTCTTTTGGAAACCTCATTTCAGGACGGCTTCTCAGGACAACCTCAAATTTGTCAGGACAGCCTCAAAGAAGTAGGTTTTTGGTTCCTATACTCCAGGCCGCAGAGCGGTTTCGAAAGGAGTCGTCATTATGTTGGGGACACTTGGTGTGGTGCAGGCCTGTTTTGGGAGCCGACAAGCTCGCGCAGGAGCCGCTCGAAAATTGGACGGCAAATCCGTCTTGGAATGGATTGTCCGACGGGCTACGGACTGCCAACAGCTGGATGGTGTGGTAGTGCTAACGAACGATGACCCCGAAAATGCCTTTGTGAAAAATTTGGTCCCGCTGGATGTGCCGGTCTATGTGGCCCGTCAGCCGGACCCTTTAGGCAGATTTGCCGCCATCTTGAAAGAATACCCCACCCGCTCCGCCGTGCGGATTCATGCCCAAACGCCTTTTGTGGATCCGGAGTTGATTGATCGGTTGGTGGTTGTCGCACGCTCGCATCCGAATTGCGATTATGTGGGCTATCAACTCCGAGATGGACGGCCTGCTATTTTAGCTCCAGTAGGTCTGTGTGCCGAATGGATCCGCACCACCGCCCTGTGGCGAGCAGACCAAGAAGCACGCCTGCCTCAGGATCGCCAGGATGTTACGCGGTATTTATATACCCATCCGGAGAAGTTTCAAGTCTGTCTGGTGCCCGCCCCTCCGCAGATCGATCGGGAGGACATTCGCTTGTCGGTGGCCCTGGAAGAGGATTGGGAGCTCACCATTACTATCTATGAGGCCTTAGGGCCCGAACGGCTGGAGTGGCAAAAAATTGCCACCTTATTGGACCACCAACCTTCCATTCGCAAACGGATGGCTGCTCTCAACCAAGTCGAGATGCAGACCTGAGAGGCTGTCCTAAAATGCACTCCCTATGATGAAAATAAGTTATCCTCTAAATTCCCTACAATCCCCGAAATCCCTATTGTTAATGAGTGTCCAACGGAGGGGCAGGTCAGCCAAGACGCATTAGCTCCCCAAAATTCCACAATTTCTGAAGCGGGGATGGCTCACACTAGTTCTTCCACAAAACACCGAGGCAGGGGGTTTTTTAGCAAAATAGCTCATCTACATAAAATAGATACGAAGAGAGAGTTTCCCCTCTATTTTTTAGATTGCTTGTCTTTTTAGTAAACATTCAATCTTCTCTCGGTGGCACCCAAACGCACTCTTTCCGCGTAGAGAATGATCTTGCTTCAGCAGCATGATCCGCTTATGGTAGGCCTTTGAGGTATTTGGCTAAATCTTTGTCTGGGAATTTTGGGACAGAAGCTTAGCACGACTTTTGCTATTTTTGCCCTGGTCCTGGAAGAGGAATGCACTAAGGAAGCTCTGGAAAATCCGGAACATATAAGGAACTTTGTGAACCTTTGCTTCTCTAGCCGTTGGGTTCTCCCACCTGGACACCTACGATCTATTGGGTGCCAGCAATGCTAGCGCACCTATATGTTGTGTTAGAGGGGAAGGCAAACCACAATAGTATAAAAATATTCCTTTTGAATTTTGCAGAGGTTCTCTAACTCTGGAAGTCTCCCAGTTAGAAATTATGTACGCAAAGGGCGGTTTCGTCATAAATCTAGGAAAATAAAAGAGTTCCGAAAATCCAGAAGAGTCGAACTTAGAAGCTCTTTGTTGAGCATCTCCCCGGGGTTATGAACCGGGCGAGGTGTCAGGGGTAGGATCCCGTCAAAGCCAGGCCTCTCCGGGTTGCCAGATACGGGTTGCCAGATATACGTCCAGGGGCTTTATCGCAGCCGGGGGGTTATATTGCCTCCAAAGTGGGCTATCCGTGGGGCGGAATTCCGGCTAGCCTATTGGTACACTTCAGCCGAAGGGCGGCATTACAATCGGAACCCGCCATAGAGAGAATCTCGGAAAAGAAATCTGGGCAATCTAGTGAACTTAGAAAAAATTTGGAAAATTTTCTTCTTTTCGTCAGGTTCTCCAAAGTAGCATTCCATTCGCCTGATTAGCAAGGATGGAACCAGGCCATGGAGGGTGCTTTGCCGGTATTACCATTGGTCTTACATCATGTCCCCTGGTCCTTTCGACAAGCCTTACAGCAGGAGGGGATCCCCTATCGGATGTATCGGCCGGGGCCGGCCCAGGGGCGGTTTTTGATTTTCGATAGTCGGCTGCAACCAAGTGCTATCGTTGCTCCCGGCCAGATCGTCTTAGACCTGGCCGACTTTCGTCACCAGTTTCCCCAGGATCCGTTTGACCTGTTGGAGGATGGGCGTTCGGAGCGGCAGGGGTGGCAGATAGGGCCTTGGCGACTGGAGGCCGAAATCGCCAGAGTGGATAAACGCTTAGTTCGTCAGCAGGTGATGGATCGGCTTCGGGGGTGGTTGGAAAGCCATGGTGGTGTGTGGCTTCGGGTGGCGCCATTTCCATTTCCGTATCGCAGCGCATTTTGTTTTCGCCTCGATCACTCCGACTACCACCCGGAGGAGTTCCAACGGACGCTGGAGGCGGCAGAGGGCTGGCATCAGGCTACCAGCCATTTCATCACCGCCGGTGCGTTTCAGCTGGCTCCGGAAGCCTTGAAGCGGTTGCGTGGGCTGGATGTAGGGCTCCATGGGTATCGATACCACAGCTATCCTACCGAAGAAGAGAACCTGGCCAATATCAGTCGGGGAAAAGAACTGTTGGAGGGGGTCGGCTTGGAGCCGATCGGGTTTGCTAGCCCAGCTGGGCGCTGGAATCGTGCGCTACTAGCCGCTTTGGAAAAGTTGGGATTTGCCTACAGCAGCGAGGTTGGGTTGGCCTATGATGAACTGCCATTCCATCCCTTTGGAAGCGAGCTTTTGCAGATTCCGGTCCATCCAATCAGCTTGCGTCTGTTTCTAGAAGCAGCCGAGCAAGCAAGCCGAGATCGCCCTGTCCAAAAAGAAGTACTCCTTCAGTCGGCCCAGGAGAGTGCCCTCGAATACTTTTGCCAGATGATGGAAAATCGGACACTATCCGGAGAAGCGATCTTCCTATATGGGGAGGTTCCCGATTGCCTAGGACGGTATCCAGGGGTGCTCCGGGCCATCTTAGCCGCTGCCGACCAGTACGGAAGCCTCTGGCGGACCAGCCTAGGGGAAATCTACCACTGGTGGCAAGTGCGGAGCAAAGTCCACTTGACGGTGTATCAGACACCTGACGGCTACCAAGTACATACTCACCGAAAACCAGCCGGTTTCCGTGTAGGATTGGAATTGTGGCGGGGACCGCATGTGGCCTTAGTCCCTCTGGATCGACCACATCGGAACCTGCTGCCTAATGCCTTGGTTTTTGAAAAGCGATTTCCTGCACCTCGGCCTTGCCCAGTGCGGATTGACTCACCCGAAGGATTCCGCCACCGGCTCCGCCGATGGTGGTATCGGTACCGAAGCATCCGAAACGAGCAAATGAGCACAGAAGCACTCCAAGAGTGACTCCTTCTCCAATAGCACTGCTATTGGGGGATAGCTATTGCCCAAGGCACAGCCTTCGTGGAGGGTTAGCTTCCGCTGGTTCCGCCCCACACAGGCGAACACGGCGTTTTCACCAGGTTATGGAAACTTAGGTCTTCCAGCCTGGATGCGATCTTAGCTCGAATTTTGCCATTTTTATAACTTCTTTTATCTCAGGAAGTTAGGTTTTGAAGGTTTTTGTTCACCAAATCCCTTACCTCCAATATTTCTAAAAGGTTAAAACATTCAAATAACGCTGGGCAGTAGAAATTGGCAACACTCAACTGCAGAAACACTACTGAAAAGGGATGTGCGTGTTTTTCTTCGGGCGGAGCAGCCTCCGATAACCCTCCGTAAAATAGTGCTTTGGGGAGATTAAAGGCGCTAGGCATAGTTTGGTTTATAAAGTGAAACTTTCTTTTTGAGTCAGCCTTGTACTAGCGTTTGGCAGGAGCTCCAGCATGATCGCTCCCAGACCAGTGCCAGAGCCTTGCACGCCAGAAAAGCAGCAGCTGGTGTACAAAGCTCGGCGAATTGTGGCAGCAATGTTTTTCGGTTCATCCCAGCGCCCCCCGCCCGAAGTGGGCACACTGGCCCTCTGGAAGGCTTGGGTGTTTGTCGGCTGGGTGCTCAGCGTAGCCGCCATGTATGTCTGGACCATGCTTGGCACATGGTAATTGTGGGTCTCAGAGGCTGTCGGAAAGGGGATGACTGGGTCTTCCGTATTCCACTGGTAGGTGAAGACTTTAGTGGGGAAAACAACTTGGCAGCAGAGTAAGCCAAAAATCTCTTTTCAGACTGCCGCAGAGCTCAACCTTTGCCTTTGTTGTAACTTCTTTTATTTCAAGGAGTTAGATTCTGAGAGTTCAAACCCATTAACTCGGACATTTTCAAACGGTTAGAACATCTTAAAGACACTTTCCCCTAGAAGTTGGCAACTAGCCAGCTAGGCTCACTTTTGCCAATTTTGGTCTTCTGCCGAAATGGCAAAGGTGTAACTCCTTGCAATTATTCGAGTTAGGAAATTATGTGAACAAAAAGGTGGATTCGTCCCAACCGCTGGGGAGAAAACAACTTAGACAAAATGGCAAAAGTAGAGCTAATAGGTTAGGCCGGAAATAGCATTTCCACAAGAAAAACAGTTTATCTCCTTAACTTCCCAGAATCCCAACTGCTATTTTTAGGACCGTGGATGCAGAACCGGTCAGCCCAAACTCCATTGGGAAACTTTCCAATTTCAGAGAGCCGTTAAGCTCGATTTTGCCCTATTGGACCTTCTGACGAAAGAGGAGAGCTCTAACTACTTAGAATTATTGGACTCAGGAAATTGCACGGACAAAAGGAGCGTCGGAAGTGCTAGAGACAAAATAAGAACCTCCAACAAGATGACCTTTCCTGCTATCTTATGAGCGGCCAAAAGGCCCTGTCGATTTCTGTGGAGTTTTATTTTGTCTGGACTTTTGCCATTTTTCTTAACTGCTTTTGTCTCCAGGAGTAGGAGGAAACCTCTTTTTGTTCACCTAATTTCCTAAACCCAACACAATAACAGGGAGCTAGAACATTGGTCTTCCAGGGAAGCCCCAAAATGGCAAAAGTGGAGATGGTGTTAGAGGCTTTAAGTTAGGAAAACATGCAAAAGGCAGGCAAACAGAGGGATTGATCCAGTTTATGCCCACTGGAGAGCTGTTTTTCACTAGGAAGCTCTATAAAATTCTGAACATATACTGCACTTTTTCCAAGACTTACATATGTAGGTTGCTAGCAGTGCTAGCAACCGCCTCGATGGGGGAAAAGTACCCGAATGGTGTAAAAATATATCCTTTAAATTGTTCAGAGGTTTTGCTTCTTCGTTGGGCTGACGTGTTAGGAAGAAATCGGCCTTTGGCTTGAAAACAAGAATCTTTTCTTTCTTCGATGATTTGGCAGACGTGTGGATCAGTTTTTGCAGGATGCATGATGGCACTGGCCGTTTGGACGGCTGGGGCCCCGGTAGTTCGCCGGATCCGGGTCTTAGCGAAGGATTCGGTAGGCCGTTTGGTTTGGGCTTTGGCTATTGGTGCCCTGCTGTGGGCGACGGTCCTGGCCGGGCTGGCAGTGCTGGGCTTACTTTTTGAGCCGCTGATTATCGGACTGACTTGGGTGGTCAATCTAGGGGGAGTGTACCAAGTTCTCCGAGAAATAGAAAAATTCTCATTATCTCAATCCCCTGCATCCTTTCTACCCCGGCCCTTAGGTTTGGCAGCTTTCAAAGGGTTTGCACAAGCCTTGGCTAGGTGGAGCAGCCTGACTTGTGCTTGCCCAGGTTCTAAGCCCATCGGTCCAGGGACTTCGAGTCTTCAGGAAAGAGCAATCCCGTCCGAAGGCCAAAGCTGGCAGGCCGAAGCCCCTTTGCCCTATGAACATGCTCCGCCTTTTGATCTTTTGGAGTCGGGAGGTTGGCCGTTTGGGAAGCCAGAGGGGGCGTCAGGTGGGGGGGTGCCATCGGCTTCTGCTAAACTGACAGAGCCGGCCGATCCGACCAACATCCTCAACCAGCAAACCGCTTCTGATTCCTGGAGCCACATGGATTTCAGCCATTGGCCTGATTGGGTCGCTGGGGGCGGAGCGTGGCAAAGGATAGATTATCCTGAGGGGGGACTACTTGAAAAAGGAATAGTCCGAGGGCAACGAGGGGATTTCGATTGGTGGGGGTATTTCTTGTGGAGTTTGGCGGCTGGGGGAGTGTTCACATCATTGCTGGTGGTCTTGGCTCCGCCGACCCATCCAGAAGTCCTCTGCTATCATCTGGAAGTGCCGAAGCGGTGGTTGCAGAGTGGTGGTTTGACCTCTTTATCTGCTCAACCCTTAGCTGGCCCACCGCTATTAGTTCATCTATGGTTTTTATGGGCTTTGGCCCTAGAAGGCGAAGTCACGGCCGGGTTGGTCCATTGGCAATGGGGGCTATTGTTAGGATGTTCGACGGCTTACTTGGCTCGGATCGTTTTGGACCGACGATGGGCTTGGCAGGCTGGCGCCGTGGTGCTGCTAACGCCTCTGGTCCTTCAGCTGATGCGTGTGGCAGTGGGAGATTTAGCTATGGCAACTTTATGTACACTTTCCCTAGCGGCTTCCTGCCAAGCCTTCTCTCAGACAAATACGCTCATAAAGACCAATCCTGTCAGCAAGCAGGCCAGCTGTCCCGGGCAGCAAACTCAATGGTTTGTCTTAGCTGGCCTAAGTTTTGGGGCAGCTGTGCTCGTGCAGCCGACGGCTTTGCTCATGGCCCCCGTATTATTAGGGTTGTGGCTGTTCTGTGGCTGGCAAAGCCCGAAGCAGCAGCCAAGAGCATCGTGGCCAGGTGCGGCGCTGGCCGTGGGAGTGTGTTTAGCTCTGCCCATGGCTTGGTACAGCTGGACCCACTGGCTCCGGGGAAACGGGTTTTTCCTTCCGGCTGAACAGATCGATGCCGGTTTCCTCCTTTCGGAAGGAGCAGAACCATTAAGTAAACAAAAGACATCTCTCCCTTTGCTTGTGCTGGGCTGGTTAACCCTGCCTTGCACGCTGACCTTTCAGCCGGAGCAATTCGGCGGCAGGGAGTATGCAGTAGGGGCCGTGTGGCTAGCCGTGTTACCAGGACTGCTTTGGACGCAGCGGCACCGATCTATAGAGCGACTGCTTTTTTTAGCGGGGGGATATATTTTATTGTGGGGTTGCTGGCAGCCAAACAGTCGGCTGCTTTTGCCTATCTTGCCGATCTCATCGCTGGCCGTGGTTTGGGTGTGGAGCCAGATGAGACGGATGCCGCGTGGGCTTCGGTGGGTAGCCAATTTGGCAATGGCCGTTTGTCTGCTTCTGCCGGTTGGCCTACTTGGTCGGCAACTGCGGGATCATCTGCCGGTAGCTCTGGGAGTGGAAAGTCGGCAGGAATTTTTGTACCGTAGGGAGTCTAGCTATCCGGCCGCCGCCTTGGCCAACCTGCTTTTCGGCCCAGAAGCCAAAATCCTAACCCAAGAGCAAAAAACCTTCTATTTCGATCCGCTGATGGTCCCGGAGAGCCTGTATCGTCGGCAGAGCCGATATGATCAAAAAATCCAACATCCGGGCGAGCTGGCAGGCCTGCTTCGTCAAGAAGGATTTACCCATCTTTTGCTTGTAGAAAACCTTTCCGATGGCAGGTTCACAGCCGGGCAATCCCCTGGAAGCGGAGGGGAAAACATCTCCCCGCGAAGCCTTCGGCAAGAGCAGCCAGAGCGGGGCCGTGAGGAACATTTACTTCAGCGGGCCGGTCGAACAGGGATTTTGGGGAAAAGTCCCCAGCCGGAGCCGACGCTGGTCCACCTTGTCGAAGCCGAGCTCCGCCTGCCGCAATGTGGCCTGCAAGAGTTAAGCGAATATAAGTTCACCACCACCGACGGCACCGTGCGACGATACCGCCTGATCGCTATCCGGTGAACAGATAACGTTACCGCCGCCGGTCCAAGAGCAAAGAAAACGACAGTTTTCTGCGTTTCTCCGGATTCTGACGGTTTCTATTGTTGCTCTTCTCTCGACTTTTGCCATTTTTGGCATCCTGCGAAAAAGGGAAAGCTATAATTCCTTATAAATCTTGGAGTTAGGAAATTGTGTGAACGCAAGGGGGGTTTCCTAACTCCTGGAAACAAAAGGAGTTGGGCCAAAATGGCAAAGTCGAACTGATTTGCTTCTAAGAATGCCAGGGCGACTCAGATGGGGGGTTGCCCACCCATTGGGCGGGTTCTGCGCATAAAAGGTACACAAATTTTCCTCCCCTCCTCTTGATTTTTTGCGCCTTTTGTGTTATATACGCAGATACATTAAAATGTACATTATATCATTTCATCTGCTTAGAAGGAGACTCTCCCGTGCGACGACCAGACCCACAGCCTGCACACCAGCCCCTGGAGCGCTCTGCTTCGGCCGATGCGGCCCGGAATCGCTCGGCCTTCCGCAGAAACTCCCACCCAGCAAAGGACTGCGCTTCTCCAGCAGGATCGGAAACTCCCAATTCGGCCAGCTCCCCGAGCACTAGGCTACCAGAAGAACATCCCGGCAGGCTTCGTCAAAATGTTTCCCCGGATGCGAAAAAGAACCGGTTGAGGCGGAAACTCTCCCTAGATGCTCAAAAACACCGATTGCCCAAGAACCCCTCCTCGGCTACCCAACGAAATCCGAAACACCCCTCTGGATCGGCCCCTGGTTTGGGCGAAGATGGCGCGGGCCCACTGCCGAAACACAAACGGCGTCGGTTACCCAGCTTGCAAGAGGTCCTGGATGCCTTCGAGCCGGAAGATGAATACCTGGAACCCCAACCAGAACCAGGCGACTTTTGGACCGAACTAGACGACTGGCCAATGGAATGAGGCGATCCTGCTCCCGCTGAAGGTCATTTGCTCAGGTAACCATGGCCTCTAGCTACTTCTTTCGCTCAACGGAGGAAGGCCTGGCTTTGGTTTTGGTTGGCCAGGGATGCCATTTCCACACAGGCCGAAATCGACCGGATGGTCTGAACGTTTCTCTTTATGGGGATGAAATCTGCTGGGGTTTCAGGTTGCTTGAGCAGGTGGCACTCAGGCCCTTAGTGTTGCCTAGCAGCCTCACCCTGGTGAAAGCCCACAGCTTGCAGGAGCAATTTTGGAGGATATTCGGCCAAGGCCTGGGAGTTAAATAGGCTTCGGGCATCTATGGCCGGGATAGAGTTGGATTAATAGTTTTGCCGCTGAAGAGTAATTTGTTAGAAGGTGAAAAATTTAGACATAGAGGATTTATTTTCACCAGCATCCTTGCTTGCGAAGGTATGATTGCCTCCCATAGTGGGCAGGAATGGTACGTTTCCTTGGTATCCGAGGTGCAAACCGATGATCCCGTTAGAAACGGTGCTTGAGATCAAGCGGCTTTTGGCCGAGGGAAAGCTTAGCCAAGGGCAAATTGCCAAAAAGTTAGGCGTAAGCCGTACCTTTGTTAACTTTGTGAACCGTGGTCGGCTTCGCACTCCGCTGGAAGCCCGCATCAAAGACGACGCGGAACGGGAAGCCATGCCTCGGCGCTGCCCCGAGTGTGGGGCCATGGTTTATATGCCTTGTATCGCCTGCCGCACCCGGGCCTACATGAGCTGGCAGCGCCGCCAACAGAAAACCCCCGCCCCCCATTCAACGTACGACACCCTTCCAGGGCAGGATTGGGCAAGGTTGCCACCAAGCATACAATAATGGAACCTCTTGCGGCTCTGTTGAAACCCTTTCCGGTCGGAGGCCGAAACTCACCAAAACTGAAGTAAAGCCCACCAGTATGGACAAAATATCTCTCCAGAGTGCGGACAAGGTTTCAACAGAGCCACCTCTTGCCAAAGCAGGGACATAGTGTAAACTTTCATAGTTTTTGCTTGGGTGGGGACTTGCCTGCCTCGTTCAAAGACTTAGTAGAGGCCGGTTGCTAGTAGCGCTAGCAGCCTTATATATTGGGATAAAGATGGAGGGGCCCAAATGGTGTAAAAATATCTCCTTTAAATGATCCAGAGGTTCCTATAAATTCGACTTTTGCCATTTTCCTGGTCCTGCCGAAAGGGGAGAGCTTTAACTGCTTTGGAATTATTGGAGTGAGGAAATTGGAGGAACAAAAGGTGCGATCGTCGTAACTCCCGGATTTAAAACAGGTTAGGGAAAATGCCAAAAGTCGGGATAAAAATATCCGCCTTGAATTCTGTAGAGGATCATTATCCAGTGTGTTTGAGAAACTGGAGCTCTGCTTTTGCTCCCGATGGCGACAGAGCTTTGCTATTCGGCTGAACGGCACGATTTCGATAATCCATTGGGATGAGATTGCTTCCGTAGGCAATGGAAAGGGTTCTGGAAGATGAAGATCGCAATTATCTCCGGCAGTCATCGGTCAGAAGGGGAGTCGCACCGGGTGGCTCGGTATATTCAGAAGCGGTTGGAGGAGCTGGGTGTCTCAGATGTGTATCTTTTTACCCTGGCCGACAACCCCCTGCCGCTTTGGGACGAAGGCATTTGGGAAGAGGATCCGAAATGGCAACAACTTTGGGAGCCGATCCAGGAGCAACTCCGTATTGCCGAGGGGTTTGTCATTGTCTCGCCGGAGTGGTCTGGCATGGTCCCGGCTGGGTTAAAGAACTTCTTTTTGCTGTGTGCCAAGGATGTCTTGGCCCATAAACCGGCGTTGATTGTTACGGTGTCGGCTTCGATGGGCGGAGCCTACCCAGTGGCCGAGCTACGCACTAGCAGTTACAAGAACACCCGCATCTGCTACATTCCGGACCATGTGATCATCCGAAACGTAGGGCAAATGCTCCAAGGAGAGCAGCCGGCTAATGAGCAAGATGCCGCCGTCCGGCAACGGCTCACCTATTGCTTAAAAGTGCTGATCGAATATACGAAAGCCCTACGGGCGGTCCGTTCTAGCGGAGTGATTGATCTGAAGACGTTCCCTTACGGCATGTAGGCCAATCCACCACGTATGTAGGCCAATCGATCATGCATGTGGGCCAATCGGCCCTGGAAAATCCTCGGCCGGACGGCAGGGTTAGCACCAGGATGCGGCCAGGCTATGCGCGATTTTCTATGACAAAACTGCGGGCCCAATCAGGCCGGCAGCCTGGTCGAGGATTCGGCCACGTTATGGTTAATTTTTATGACAGAAGGCCTCTATTCCAGAGCAAACGCCCTAAAGCAGGGAACGGCTGATTTTTTTGTGGTCAGTTTAGGGGATTTGGAGAACATAGATAATCCCCAGGCCCATCGAACCGGCCTCCCCCACAGGCATTTCCAGAAGAAGTAGTTCAAAGTTTAGTGAACGGATAATACTTATCTGTAACTCCTTAATGTATAAGAACTTAGAAAAAACATCTTTCTTCTACCTGAAAACCTTCCGGAGATGTTTTCCAAGTGGTTTTTGCTCTGGCCTGCCAGAGCACCCAGAAGAAAACAAAGGGTCGAAGGCACCCAAAATAACTCTTTCGTGGTATATCCAAGACCTCTTAAGAAGGCCAATTAACCTAACTCATAATGATTCCATATGTTAGGGCAAGGTTTTCCGGTCTCCCTGTATGGCCCGGATCGAACCGGCTGGACCGGCCCTTCCACAGAGGCTGGGCAGCCCAGCGGGAACAGCCAACCGTTTTTGGTCCTTCCCCCCACAAGGGGTGTAAAGAGAAGGTGATATATAAGTCCTTTAAAGATAAAAGGTTAGAACTATTTTGTTCTGGCAACCCGACTTGGAACTACTGAGTTAGAACATTGCTCTTCGAGGGCAAGCCCCAAAATGGCAAAAGTCAAGCTGAGAGGCTGTCCAGAAATTGGGCTGTTGGCGGTTTCCAATGGGTTTTGGCCGACCGGCTCCTACCATACAGACTCCCTTAAAAAAAGGGATTTTGGAGATTCTCTGGAGCATTTAGGAAGGACACCTCTTTTCATCATAGAAAATGTTTTTAGGACAGACTCTTAATCAAACTCGACTTTTGCCATTTTTGGCCTTTTGTCGAAAGAAGAAAGCCCTAACTGCTTGGAATTACTAGAATTAGGGAATTATATGAACAAAAGGAAGGCAGCCCTAACTCCTGCGCAGAAAAGAAGTTAGGGACTTTGGCAAAAGTCGTGATTAATCAAAGGGCAGCTGGGTATTGGCGAGGCTTTCTGGAAATCAAGACTTCGGCGTTTCCCCCGGGTTTCGATTAGCCGCCTCTCTCCCAGCAAAAAGTGGGGAAAATAGGCATTTTCGGGATTCTAGGTAATCCAGCTACTGGGCTGCTTTACCTCGGAAAATGTGTCTCCAGACAGCCTCTAAGAGGACAAACAGCTAGGTCCTATGGAAAAGCGGGAATTGGAAAGGTTAGCTTATTTTTGCCTATATTCTCTATTTTCAATTCACTACCGAGTTTCAGCCACATCCCCGGAGATTTTCCCATTGCGAACTTAGAAAAGGTAGATAAAAATAAATAGTTTACAGGCCTAAAATATCCCAACCCTATATCCCACTTTATATTCGAAGGCTCTCCCATCAATTCAAGGGGGCCTTTTTGGAGTCTCATCTCCTAGAAAGTCTTTGGGATGTTAGAGGGCTCTTTATCTGGGAGGTGAGTGTGAGCAGCCTGAAGCAGGAGGCTTCCAAAATTTTGCCACATTTTCTAAATGGCCTAGATTTTCCAATTTTGCAAATACCTAGGCCATCCGTGCACTTGGCGGATTGGCAACCCTTCGGCCGGGGGCACCACTCACTGGCCACCGTGGAATCAGAGTTATACCCATAGTAAGATAGTTACCTGCCAGCGGGAGGGGATGATTTCCCCAACAGGGAAATATCTCGACTTTTGCCATTTTTGGCTTCTTGGCGAAAGAAAAAAACTCACTGGAATTACTGGAGTTAGGAAATTGTGTGCACAAAGGGGAGGTCCGTGGTAACCTTCGAGCAGAAAAATTCGCAAAAGTCCAGGAGAAATAACCTCTCCAAAGAAACTCCGGATTTTTTCCTTCTGAGAAATTACACCATTTGGGAAAGAGCATTTGGACCAGCAGAATGTGTTTGGTTTCCAATCTAGGGTGTTTAACTGGCTTCCGGTCGCCTAGTGATGTCCCTATCTTCTGAAAGCTAACCTTGGATAACACGGAGTACCAGTTGGCGAGTCCCCGCAGCCGAAGGAGACCACACCGGAGGCAACGCCGTCTGAGTCGCAAAAAAGGCCGGTTGAACTTTTTATTTATTTCCCTCACCCCTCCAGTGTCTCGGTAGGGAAAAAGGGGGCAAGAAGGGTCAGTTTAAGGAGTTTGACATAAAGGAACCCCCTACATCAGTGGGATTGAAATAATACCATAGGAGGGAACCCCCTGGAAAAAATTTCGGGTTGTGGTAGGCTAACCATTTTCGACAGCGAGGATGGGTGAGCCGTGGGACATCTGGATTATCTACCGGGAACTTTTTTTGGTCCCTCCAATCTGGTGGCCCTAGTGCAACATCGGGCACTGCACCAGCCCGACGACATTGCCTTCACCTATTTGGTGGATGGCGAAACCCAAGAAGTGCATATTACGAACCGGGAGTTAGATCGGCAGGCGAGGGCCATTGGAGCCTGGCTGCAGCAGCATAGGCTGGTTGGAGAACGGGCCCTGCTATTGTATCCAGCTGGTTTGGAGTTTATAGCTGCCTTTTTTGGTTGCTTGTATGGGGGAGTAGTGGCGGTGCCGGTCTATCCCCCCCGTCGGAACCGGTCGCTAGCTCGCATTCAGGCTATTGCCAACGATGCTGAAGCCAAAGTGGCTTTAACCACCCAAGCTGTTTTGGATTTGGTTCGGCCGATTGTAGAGGAGACGCCAGATCTAAAGAAGCTAACCTGGCTAGCTACCTGCCAAGTTCCTGTGGAAATGGCCGAACAATGGGAAATGCCCGATGTGCATGGGGATACTTTGGCTTTTTTACAATATACTTCTGGGTCAACCGGAACCCCCAAAGGGGTGATGCTGAATCATGCCAGTCTGCTGCACAACTCGGCTCTGATAGCCTATGCATTTGAACATACCCGATCGGGCATTGGGGTCTTCTGGCTACCTAGTTATCACGATATGGGGCTGATCGGCGGCATTTTGCAGCCGTTGTATATGGGGCGACCAAACATTCTGATGTCGCCGATGGCCTTTTTGCAGCGGCCGTATCGGTGGTTAGCGGCCATTACCCGCTATGGAAGCAAAATCCGAGGAACCGTTACTAGCGGTGGCCCTAATTTCGCCTACGATCTGTGTGTGGAGAAGATTTCGCCCGAACTGCGAAAACACCTAGATTTAAGCAAATGGGGAGTGGCGTTCAACGGCTCTGAACCGGTCCGGGCCGAAACCATAGAGCGATTTTGTCAAGCTTTTGCCCCGTGCGGATTTCGGCCGGAGGCGTTTTATCCCTGTTATGGATTGGCCGAGGCCACCTTGATTGTTTCCGGTGGCTATGCCAAAGAACCCCCAGTAATCCGATACTACGACGCCCATCAGTTGGCTGCTGGAAAGGTGGTCGCTAGAAAGCCGGGGGAGCCGGGTAGCCACGCCCTGGTCGGCTGCGGGAGTGCTCTATTGGATCAGCGCATTGTCATTGCCGATCCGGAGACTATGACAACTGCCCCCCCAGGTAGGGTGGGCGAAATCTGGGTGCGTGGCCCGAGTGTGGCCTTGGGCTATTGGCGCCAACCAGAAGCCACCCAAGCTACCTTCCAGGCCTATCTGAAAGATACCGGGGATGGGCCGTTCTTGCGAACCGGGGATCTGGGCTTCATCGAAGACGGCGAGCTTTTCGTTACCGGCCGAATCAAAGATGTGATTATTATCCACGGGTTGAACCATTATCCACAGGATATTGAGGCCACCGTACAACGTTGCCATCCTCGGCTTCGGCGAGACTGTGGCGCCGCTTTTACGGTGGAAATTAACGGTCGAGAAAAGCTAGTGATTGTCCAGGAAGTGGAACGCCGGAAACAGGGCCATTGGGACGAAATCTTCCAGGCGATTCGCCGTGCCGTGGCCGAAGAGCATGATCTAGTCGTGGAATCGATCCTGCTGCTTCGGGCCGGCAGCATTCCGAAGACTTCCAGCGGCAAAATCCAGCGCCATGCTTGCCGAAATGGATACCTGGAGGGGACCTTGCAAGTAGTTGCCCGATGGGAGGCTTCAGAGCAAGCAGAAAAGCTGCAAGTGGCTAGCTTGTCTAAACCTAGCCGAGCTACCCCTCCTATAGCAAGGGAATCGCTCGGGGAAGAAATGGGTTCGGATGCAGTCCGATGCGCCTCTATTCCGGATAGCTCTGGCTTAGGAGGAGTGGTTCCCGGAGGTTTGGGAGCTTCCAGACAGTCGATCTCGGCAGAAGCCCCACCGCAGGAGGTGAGCGTTGGTGCCAACGAAGCCGGCTTCGAGGTTCTCCAAGGGGATAACGGAGCCCAGAGTGTTTCTGGCTCCCGAAAGCCAATCGATTTAGCAGCCCGGCAACGGATCATCCAAATTGTGTTGGAAGAGGTCCGCCGAGTTGCCAGAGAACGGGCCGACGGACTTACCCTGGATAGCTCCATCCTAGAGCTAGGCATGGACTCTATCGAACGGATGGAAATCGTCGCTTCCCTGGAAGAGCGGTTCGGGGGGCGGTTCCCGCCGGAAATCCTGCCGGATTTGGTTACCTGCCGACAAGTAGTCGAAGCCGTCGAACAATATCTAGGTACTGAACCCCGAACAGCTAAACCGCTCCCACCCCAAACCTCCATCCCAGAACAATACTACCGGTTTGAATTATTTCCCGAATATCTGAAGTTACAAGAAAACTTTCGGCGCATGGAAGCCCTAGGCGTTGGCAATCCCTACTTTACCGTCCATGAAGGTATTACTAACAACCGGACCATCATCGGCGGCCGGGAGTACATCAATTATTCGAGCTACAACTATATTGGAGCTTCCGGTGATCCGGAGGTTACCCGGGCAGCCCAGGAGGCCGCTGCCAAGTATGGTACCAGTGTGTCGGCCAGCCGACTGGTCTCCGGCGAAAAACCACTCCACCGGGAGTTGGAACGGGGTATCGCCCGGCTTTTGGGGGTAGAGGATGCCATTGTGTTTGTCGGCGGTCATGCCACCAATGAAACGGTCATCGGCCATCTATTTGGGCCTGGCGACCTGATTCTACACGATGCCCTGGCCCATAACAGTATTTTGCAAGGGGCCATTTTGTCCGGGGCGCGGCGTCGGCCGTTCCCCCATAACGATTGGCAAGCGGCTGACGAAATCCTGCGCCGATACCGCCACGAATATCGGCGGGTGCTGATTGTCATTGAAGGCGTCTATAGCATGGATGGCGATATTCCGGATTTGCCCAGGTTCATTGAAGTGAAGAATCGGCACAAAGCGATTTTAATGATTGACGAGGCCCACTCAATAGGGACTATAGGCCCCCGAGGAAGGGGCATTAGTGATTACTTCGGTATCCCAGCCCCCCAAGTCGAAATCTGGATGGGCACCTTGAGTAAAACCTTCGGCAGTTGCGGCGGTTATATCGCTGGGTCCCGGGCATTAGTGGAATATCTGAAATATACAGCCCCTGGGTTTGTGTATAGTGTGGGGATGCCGCCGCCGGCTGCAGCGGCCGCTCTGGCTGCCTTGAAAATCCTAGAAACCCAGCCGGAACGGTCCCAGCGGCTTCAAGAGCGGGCGAAATTGTTCCTCAATCTGGCCAAACAACGGGGGCTAAACACCGGCCTAAGCCATGATTCGCCCGTCGTGCCCATCATTTTGGGCAATTCCGTGCATTGTCTGATGCTTTCTCGCGCGCTACGAGATCGCGGCATCAATGTCCAGCCAATCCTTTACCCAGCCGTCGAAGAAACTGCTGCCCGATTGCGATTCTTCCTTACCTGCTTGCATACCGAAGAACAAATCCGCTATACAATCGATGCCCTCTGCGAGGAACTGGAAAAGATTCGAGCCGGTAGATTTGCACAACCGACAAAATCTGGTTAAAATAAAAGAAAATCCTCCTCCATATGCGTCGTTTTTTCGTAACCAGTTGCCTCTGAAGCTCTAGGAACGGGAGAGGATTTTGGTCAACCTAAGGAATCTGTTTGGGAACAAACGCAGTCAGTGGCTAGGAGCAGCCGTCGGATGCCAGCCCCGGCGAATACCCCCATTTCAGAGTCCATTAGAATCCATCTGATCTGGGGATGCTGCTCCCGGTGGTAGTTGGCTGGCGTCAGGTTCTGGGAGAGGTTACTCCATTGCTCACCGAGCAAGAAGTCGCCCGCAGTTGGAGGAACCTATTTAATCGACCCGATTTTGGCGAGGATGCCTTCCGGAAAGCGGAAAAGCTGCTGGAACACTTGCGGCCGGAAAGCCCGCTTCGGCATCGGCTTGCCCAAGAGCTAGCCGAACTGAAAAAACTCCGAGCCCAACGCAAACGCCAAGCAACCCGGCAAAAAATATAAAACCACCACTTGAAATACAGCCTCCATCGCATGCTGGCTGCTACTCTCGCCATTGTGAGGCCATGGCAAAATTAAGTGGTGGGTAATTACCAAAGATTTATTGTTTTTTCTTGCTTCCCCTCTCATGGTGGGCCAATATTTTTAGCAGGTAATGGGTGGATTTAGAAAAAGAGAAGTGGTAGTATTTAGCGCTTGATTTTTCCCATTTTTCTCAATTTGTTCTGCCTCCAATAGTTACACCCGATTTTCCAGCTTCAAATAGTCAGGGACTGCGAGCTCTCCATGTCCAGGGCGAGGCCAAAGATGGCAAAAGTCGAGATCTAAAAACCCGAAGCTTTTCCCAATGTACAAGTATAAGGTTGGTATATTGTAATTGGACTTTCTGGAAGATTGCTCTGAGGGAGTGTGGTAATAGAGCCAGCCCAACCGGCCGTCCATTCTTCAAGGAGAATTTCCAACTTCTACGCCCTGGCCGAAGAGATCTCCAAAATGGCACGTCTATCCTATATCCTATGGCCTTTCAACAGGTTGAGTTGCTAGGCTCTTAAACGGCCTAGCTGGCTGCCCCTGTAGGCAACCCGAAGCCAGAGCAATTTAACCTCCATGAAGGGAAATTAAACTGGAGTTTGACACTTAAAAATAACTTCCTAGTGTGTGCCTGGGACCTCTTTTAAAAACTCAGCTCAGCCCGAAAACAGCAGAAACAAAAATCTGCTTGGGCTTCTGCACTCGACTTTTGCCATTTTTCCTAACTGCTTTTGCTTCTAAGACTTACGCCGAAACATCTTTTTATTCATCGAATTTCCTAAGTCCAATAGTTACAAGAAGTTAGAACTTTTCCTCTCCGGGAGGAAGCTAAAAATGGCAAAAGTCGAGCGGCAAAGGTTCGCAAATATGTTCGCCCAGGGTTCGACATTCTTATGAAATATCGGATCCAACCGATGGCTCGTTGCAACGAAGTAACTGATAGGTTAAAATAAGTTATAAGATAAAATGTGTGTAGAATAATGAATGAACCGGGAAAAATCTCCGGAACCACACCCGGCAAAGTAGGAAGGATGATGGTCTAGGGGGCTGCTCAGTGTTTGGTTTTCTAGGAAAGGGATGATCATGCGGTGCAAGTTGCTTGTTTTGGTTGGATGTGTTTTCGGTCTGCTTGGGATTATCATCCCTGCAGGTGCACAGACAATAGTTGTAACTTCCTATCCTACAACCCCTGTAAATGCTCGAAGTGCGGTAAGGATTGGGTGGAGAATCGATGGATTAGCGGGCGGCTTAACACACAATCATGTCCACTGGGCTGTAACCCCCCACCAGGTGGACCAGCAATATACCTCCCCGCATGATCTATCGGCGCCTTTTCAGGCGATCATAACTGCTCCAACCACTGCCGATGCGATCTATTTTCGAATCCATGCTATTGTTAATGGCCGAGACATATATAGTGATGTATATACCATCCTTGTAATCCCTGCACCTCCGGGGGGTGGAGGAGGACAACGGGTAGCCACGCCTCAATTTGACCCACCGGCTCCAGGCAGTCGATTTCTCATACCCCCCCTTATGGTAACTATTTCCTGTGCTACGCCTGGGGCGACGATTCGCTATACGACGGACGGTTCTAATCCGAACGAGACTTCGCCAGTTTATACTTCTCCGTTAAGTATCACCAGAACGACTACGATTAAAGCGCAGGCGTATCGGGATGGAATGCAGCCCAGTGCTATAGCGGTGGCTACCTATACATATGACCCTAACGACAGATATGAGAGAGACAATAATCTTAGCAATCCGGATGATCGGACTCGGGCCTCGCAGTTCCAAACCAGGAGTGCTCCCCCGACTAATCCTACGTTTCCCTCTTGTAATCCTGGCGAAGGAGAGCGAATTCAGCTTCGAAGTATTCATCCGGCAAGCGATCCGGATTGGGTCAAATTTACCTTCTCCCCCGAAGCCCGGCGAATGGTGATTGCGTTAACGGACCATCCTGAGGGCCCAGAGGAGCCGCCGAGCGTCGATCAACTTTGGGATGAGCGAGAAGTACGAGATCCGGTTACCCGCCTATGGCGAGTTGTGCCCCAACAGATCCGCTTTCAAGATAACGAACAAGGGGTTGTTTCTGGCACTGCAGGACGTATTCGATACTATTACAAACCCAACTTGCAGCCTACTGGCAACCGTAGCGACTCGGAAAGGAGCCAGGCCTACTCTTTTCGGGTGACCGCTTCCGGCAGCTTGGAAGCCTATCTACTGGCCGTCGGCACTTTGCCGATAAAGGAAACTGACTTTTATGAAAAAATTGTCACTGAAAGAGCGGACGCGGCGCCAGGGGCAGTCGCTATCCTACGCATTGGCAATACACCGGACCTTGTGCATATCCGAAGTCTCGTTCCTACCGGCGATGTGGATTGGGCTTGGATACTAATTAACCGAACTCCCCGCCAAGTGGCCTTCATGTATGTGATCTTGCCCGGTGCTACGGGTACCATCGCCATAGAAATCTACGGACCTGATGGTATTGACCCAACAAAACGCAGATATTCACAATCGGTTCGGCTTAACGGGAACAGCACCGTTCATTCAAGCGCCGTTAATCTCACCGAACCGGGTGTATATTACTTTCGTGTCTCTGCAGATGCGTCCACTATTGTGCCTGCCTATATTTTGAAAGTTATCGAAGTGGAATAGCTAGCAGGCTCAAAAATCCAGCACTCTCGAGAGATCTTCCCGATCGCACCAACGTCGATTAACTTTAAGAGGCTGTCCTGAAATCGCGAGGCGGGCGGTTTCCCATGGGTTTTGGCTGACCGGCTCCTATGCTTCGGACTCCTTAAAAACAGGGATGTTGGAGATTTTGGGGGATTGGGGAGGAACCTCTTTTCATCATAACTGCTTTTTCGGACAGCCTATTAGAAAGTTGCCAATAGCCTTCTGGGATGCTGAACCGTTTGGGCAGCTTAGTAAGCTCCTCTGTGTAAATTTCTAGAAAGCAAAGTATTAAATATAAGAACCTCCGCATAATTCAAAGGTAACATTTTTATACCATTTTGGCTGTTCTCCTTTTAACATAACATATAAGCTGCTAGCATTGACAGCATCTAATAGATAGTGCTGTCCAGGTAGGGCAACCGAAAACGGCGAGAGGATTTTCATGTTTCCAAAGTTCACTACATGTTCAGGATTTTGCAGAGATTCCTATATATTTTAGCGGTTGATGTCTACGCCAAAGGTGAGCCCGTGGATCAAAGCATTTTCGCGATTATTAGTCATATCGAGGGCAATAGAAGGAGGTACAGCAAGAAGCGTGTAATTTAGACTTGGCGCTCTGGCCAATCCATCTACCCATAGGCCGGACCAGCCCACACGAAGATTGATAGCTTTAGTGATCAAGTATCGTAACTCCAGCCGAACTTCCACTAATGGACTCCATTCGTTTTCGTTTTCCCTCTGATTGCCCGTTAGATAACTATAAGTAGCATTTGGATCCGTAGCAAAGTTAAGATTCAAGTTCTGAAAATTAAAACCTGCCGTAAAACGTCCTTCAGCATTGAACATCCATCGACCGGCTAACTTAAAATACCGAAGACCGAGTTGAGGCCCAATGATATGGTTTTCCGCATTCACAAGCCATTGAGTTAGGCCAAACGCAGCTCCCCCATCTCCTTGGCAGGAAAGATGATCCTCCAATTCCAGATACCGAACCCCACCCAAAAATTCCAAATACCCACCTCGCCGGAATCGATGCGAGCGACGCAGATAGTCCAATTCAATAGCCCAGGTCTTCACTTCATAGCGACTTTGGAAGGTGGTAAATCCATACCGAGTGGTCAAATCTTCGTCCGGGGCGTAGAAAACGATATCAAAGCTGCCAAAAGTGAACGTTTGAGACTCATGCTGGAGATTAAATAAACTTACCATAATTCCATCATGTTCACCTACCCATCCTACTTCGAACCGTTCCCCCCAACTGGCGGTCCATAGCAAACCCAGGGAATCACCCGGATCTTGAGGAGGACCGCTAAATTGCTCTTCCGGTGCCTGCGTCCACCAATAAAGCTGGTCATAACAGAAGAAAAAGCCTTGACTGGCTTCCCGGCCGCCACCAAAGGCATCCAGCCGAGGCGGTGCAAACAGTTGCAAATCGCCGATTAAACCCTGGCCATAGGCTGCCGTAGCTGCTAGCAGTACCGCCGCCCAAAGCATTGTGCCTTGTGTCAGTCGTTTGAACCTCATAGCCTTTACTACCTTGGATGAGTGAACTCCTAGGTCCCCTCAGACCCCCCGCCCAGCAGAGAGTCTGTCCGAAGTGCCCTTGACGGTAGTATCGGACATAGGGGTCGTATTAGTTGAGTAAGAAAGGCAAGGGTTGCTGAAAAGGAATGCGGAACTCTCTAAAAATACCATTTTATGGTGGAACTATCCCCCCCGATAAGCATCAAAGACCATTTCCACCCCTCTTGAATCATCCCCTCACAAGAACAAAAAAGGAACAAAAGGCTCTCCCTCTTCCCACGCAAAAAGGCTTGCACGGAGCTATACTTTCTGAAAATCCCCCTTGATGGGGGGACCTCCTTTGGCTTCTGCGTGGCTTCCAGCGGCGGCAAGCAGATTTTTAGTCAGTTAGATAAGCAGCCAGCAGCAGCGAAATCGGTGAGAATCCTAGGGGTTCTAGGAGCCTTTTGGGCAAGGTATTCGGCCAAAGGGTTAGGAGTTGGAAAAAGCTTCGGAGAGGGCCGAGTAGGTTCGGCAGGCTAAATACCCTCCCCTAACATAAAAAGTTGGAAATCTCCAGAACTGTCCAGACAAATGAATAAAAGTCTGCCAATCATCTCGGGTAACCGGTTGAAACAACACCGAAAGGAAAAGGATAAGTGCTCTTTTTGAGCAGTAAACCGTTCTGCTGCATCACCTACATCCGGGTATTGATGGACAGAAGCCCCAGCGATCTGCAGGACCATCTAGGCGAGCAGCTCGTTCAATTGGGCAACAATTTCTTTCTGATGAACCCGCCATTGGCGGAGGCTGTCACGGTCTCGGATAGTAACAGTGCCATCTTGGAGTGTTTGGCCATCTACAGTAATGCAATAGGGGGTGCCAATTTCGTCTTGACGTCGGTAGCGGCGCCCAACGGCCCCTTTTTCATCGTAGAAGACATTCCAGTGAGGCTTTAGCTCGGCGTAGATTTGGCGGGCAATTTCCGGCATACCGTCTTTTTTAACCAGAGGGAAGACAGCCGCTTTGATAGGGGCCAACCTAGGATGAAGGCGTAAAACCACCCGTTTTTGGGGTACGCCATGTTCATCCGGAGCTTCGTCTTCGGCGTAGGCTTCGCACAGGAAAGCCAAAGCCGCCCGATCCGCCCCCGCCGAAGGTTCCACCACATGAGGGATATATTTCTCCCGCGTTTCATCGTCAAAATAGCTCAGGTCTCGGCCACTGCCCCGATACCGGGGTTTGCCTTCCTCGTCTAATTCCACCACGAATTGATCTCCCTGCCGGACCAATTTGCCTTCCATATGGCTCCGCAGATCAAAATCCCCTCGATGGGCAATCCCCTCCAATTCGCCGAACTCTCCGGGAGGCAAAAACGGAAAGGCATATTCGATGTCGGCCGTGCCACAGGAATAATGGCTCAGCTCTTCCGGGGAGTGCTCCCGCAAACGAAGCCGATCGCTCGATAACCCCAATCCCACATACCACTGGAACCGCCGATTTCTCCAATACTCATACCAAGCCCGGGATGTGCTCGGATGGCAGAAGAATTCGATTTCCATCTGTTCAAACTCTCGGCTTCGGAAAGTAAAATACCGGGGAGTAATCTCGTTCCGGAAGCTTTTGCCAATCTGCGCAATGCCGAAGGGGATCTTCACCCGGGTGCTATCCAAAACATTCTTAAAATTCACGAAAATGCCTTGGGCGGTTTCCGGTCGGAGGAAACTTCTGCTGGCTTCGTCTTGGACAGGCCCTACATAGGTTTCGAACATTAGGTTAAACATCCGAGGCGGAGTAAGAGTGCCCAGGGTTTTTGCATCTGGGCCAAGGACTTGCTGGAGGTCTTGTACTTGGCTAAGCGGCTGCACAGGTCCCAGCCATTGCAAATCTTCCGCATCTCTACTCCGAAGGTTGAAAAACCGGAGTGCCTTCTGCAGAGTATCTTGTTCTGCTTCTTGGCCAACCGCCTCTGTGGCTACGAAAATCCTTCGCCCCTGACACTGGACCCATCGGCCATAAAGCTGATCATATCGATATCGACGCTTCGACTCCCGGCAATCGACCATCAGATCGCAGAATAGGTCATAGTGGCCGGAGCATTTCCAAACCTGCGGATGCATGATGATGGTAGATTCCAGGCCCACCATGGCGTAGGCTGACGGAGCCCCGGGCGGCACTTCCAATTCATTATGCGAGGTTACCATATCATGCCACCATGCCTCCCGGATATTCCGCTTCAGTTCCACACCCAATGGACCGTAATCCCAGAAGCCGTTTAGCCCGCCGTAGATTTCGCTGGAAGGAAACAAAAACCCCCGCCGTTTACACAAGGCAACCAACTTTTCCATCTCCATCCGATCCACTCCCTATTGGTTGGTCTTAGGATGATGCATATCTTTGGGAACGCCATCAAAACGGGCAAAGTTATTAATCAGAATAGGGGATGCCGGCCCTTTCCAAACAAGCTCAAAGTTCCACTTTTGCTAATTTTCCTAACTCCTTTTGTTTCCAGAAGTTAGGCCCTAACTCCCTTTGTTCACCGAATTTCCTAACTTCAATATTCCAAGCAGTTAGAGCATCGCTCTTCCGTGCCGAAGCCAAAATAGCAAAAGTCGAGCAAACGTTACTTTGGACAAACTCCATACATTAGGCAAGATGATCAGGAACATCAGGATATGTTTGGTTTTGAGAGACTTTTTTTTATCTCGACTTTTGCCATTTTGGACCTCTCCCTGGACGGGCAAAGCTCTAAGTCCATGTAACTATTGGAGTTAGGAAATTGGGTGAACAAAAGGAGGTTTCGCGGTAACTATTGGAGGCAAACCAAGTTAGGAAAAATGGCAAAAATCGAGTTATATACCTACTAGTTTTTATACCACCTTTCCGGATTTACCCAAGCAAGATCTGTCTATTTCCTGAATTGTCAGTGGGGATAACAACCAGGCTAGGTGTTAGAGATAGGCGGCTTTACTGCCTTTGGGATGAAATATCTCCTCAGAAAGATTCGGTCTCTGGATCCACAAAACACATTACTATAGCATCTAAATGACAAAGGCGTCTAGGGACAAGAGCCGGGTGGGTGCGGCTGTTTTTCTAGTCTTTCTAGTCAGTTTAGGGGATTTGGTGAAGATAGATCGGCCTTTGCCCCATTGAAGCCTCCCCCTGGAAGCTCCCCCACAGGCCAAGAGACTCCGTACTGGAAGGGGCTAGGAGTCAGTCGAAGAAGGTTTGGCCCTATATATGGTGGGAGGCAAGCAAAAGGGTTTGTTTTATAGACTGTACTTTCTGAAAAATTCCCCTTTACGGGGGTTAAATGGGTCTGGTTCCGGCTTACCTTTAGCGGCTGCCAGCCAGGCCCTTTGGATGGGCTAGCAGCGGAACCTATTGGAAGGCCATAGGTTCCCAGGAGCCATTTTGGTAGGGTGTTGGGCGGGGGCTTAGCAGTCGGAAATTTTCTTTGGGAATGGGCGGCCCGGTTGGGCTGGCTCCATAGCATCTGCCCCTAACGAGTGATTTTGCAGAAAGTACAGTTTATAGATAGGTGCTGTGTAAAGCTGGTTTGCAGGGGCCGAAGCCTATTTTGTCTATATTTCCTAAGTTGCCCAGTTAACCCACAAAATTTCAACCGCACCCAGCCGGGCAACTGGCTCCGCCCATCTGGCATAAATTTCTATGGAAATAATTCGTCCCTATGTTCTGAGACTGCTGGGTGGGAGGAACCGGGAACAAGGATGCCATTCGGACCCGGTCTTTTATAGGGGTGCTTTCTCAAAAATCACTTTTTAGGGGGGCTATGGAGCTAGCCTAACCCGCTACCCGAAGGGCATTTCCCCCTTAGAAGCCCGCCGAACGCCATACCAAAATGGCTCCTCTAACCTTATGGCCATTTTACCAGCTTAGACGGCTCGCTGTGCCCAAAGATCTGGCTGCTCCCTTTCACCTAAGCCGGGGCCAGACCAGTTCTCCCCCCAAAAAAAAGGGGTATTTTTCAGAAAGGATGCCGCCGATCTCAGGGGCTGTCTTGAAATGGGTTCTTTCTACGAGAAAAGCAGTTTACCTTTCTGAATGCCCCGAATCCCTACTTTTTCTCAGGAGCGGTGAGGGAAGAGCCGGTCTGCCCAAAACCCATCGGAAAACTTCCCAATCCCAATTTCAAGACAGGCTGTGAGTTGGATTTTGCCATCTGTAACTCTGCAACGAAGGAAGGCGAGACCGTCCTAACTCTTCGTGGTTATTAGAGGCAGGACGTTGGATATACATAAGCATGTAACTTCTGGATACCAAAGGAGTTGGGCAAACTGGCAAAAGCCGAGCTCAGAAAAATCAAAAATAGCAGAACAGATATTACTCCGGATCCAGCGGAATCATTCGGAACAAAGGGTTAGGCGTGTGGGCCTGGTGGATCAGCTCTCGCATCTTCCGCACCAGGTCCGGATGCTGGGCCGACACATCCTGCTTTTCCCCGATGTCGTTCTCTAAGTTATAAAGTTCCAGCCGAGAGCCGAAACCAGCAGCGCCCAACCCGCCACCTTTGCTGTGCAGCCCTTGCATTACTCCTTTCCAGCATCCCATGCGCAGGGCCAATTGGCCGCCGTAGCTCTCGATCTCCCAGTACAAATATTCATGCTTTTTCTGTTCTTCCGGTCGGCCCAGCAAGGTGGGAGCAAAACTAATGCCATCGATCCCTGCCGGGGGATCTAATCCCAGCAATTCTGCTACGGTGGGCAGAATATCCCAAAAAGCAGAAATATGTTCACTGATGGTTCCAGGTGGGATTTGCCCAGGCCAGCGGACGATCAACGGCACCCGAATTCCGCCTTCATAAAGGCTGCCTTTCAATCCTCGCAGCGGTCCCACACTCTGGAAAAAGGCGGCGTCTACTTCTTTGGGCAGGTGGGTGGTCCCGTTATCCGAACTGAAAAAGACGATCGTATCCTTTTCCAGGTCCAACTCTTCCAGCAGGGCTAGCAGTCGGCCTACATCCCGATCCAATCGGCTGACCATCGCCGCATAAGCGGCCCGGGGCGTCGGATGCGGCGTATAGCCGTTGCCGGTAAATGGAGTTTCCGGCCATAGCCCCAAATACGCCTTCAGGTCTTCTTCCGGAATATGCAGAGCAAGGTGGACCAAGGGGGTAGTGTAGAAAAGAAAGAACGGCCGATCTTTGTTGTCCCGGATAAACTGCTCAGCACGTCGTAACATCCGATCCGGGGCGTAGTCTTTTCCTTGGAATGGACGATAGGAGGCAGGGTCGTTCGGATCGGCTCCGGGCGGGAGCTTGGCATGGCCTGGCACCGGCGGATCGTTGGCCAAGGGCACCTTCCGGCCATTTTCCCATAAATAGGCTGGGTAATACGAATGGGCGTGCCGCTGACAATTGTACCCATAGAAAAGATCAAACCCCTGCCGATTGGGATCCCCTGAGGTCCCAAACTGGCCCAACCCCCATTTGCCAATGCAGGCGGTTACATACCCAGCCTTTTTCAGCAGCTCGGCCAGAGTGATCTCTTCGTCCGGTAGCGGCTGTTGGCCGGAAAACTCCGGCTCAATGCCATATTGCTTTGCTATCTGTTCGGGCAACTGCTTCATCTCTCGGTTGTCCCGGATGGCTGCATGACCAGTGTGTTTTCCTGTCATCAGCACACAGCGAGACGGCGCACAAACAGGGCTACCAGCATAATGTTGGGTAAATCGCATCCCTTGGCTTGCCAGCCGGTCCAGATGGGGTGTTTTGATCTTTTGTTGACCATAGCACCCTAACTCCGCATACCCCAGATCGTCAGCTAAGACGAACAAAATGTTCGGACGCCGCTTGAGGTTTAGCCTCGGGAGCCCCGAGGCTTTCCACTCAGTGGTTGCAAAAGCAGGTTGGGCACCTACGGGGCCTGGGCCACCAAGGGGAGTTTGGCCGCCTGGGGGAGTACTGTTTTGATTTGGTCTTCCGGGAACGTTTTGGCCGTCGTTCTGAAAAACGTCTTGCTCTGCGATTACGGCAGCGGGTTGGGCTGACAGGGCTTCTGGACTCCATACCAACAGGACTCCCACCGCCCCACCAACCAACATCCAAAGACGCAATTGCCTCGGTTGTCGGGTCGGCATGCAACTACGGAGCTGAGGGTTCATAGGGCAGGTTCCTTTCTAAAAACGGCTCTCTAGCACTGGATGTTGCCATTTCCTGGCTCTGGTGAAACCGTTTCCGGTCGGAGGCGTAAACCAACCAAAACTGAAGCAAAACCGACCAGTATAGCCAAAACCTCCCCAGACTGCGTACAACCTTTCAACAGAGCCCCATTTCCTCTACCTACATTTGCCTCCAATAGGTAGGACGCAAAGTTCTTGAAACCTCTGAAAAAAATCTAAGTAAACTTAACGAATTTTTGGAACTTCTGCAAAATCCTGAACCTATAATGAACTTTATGAGCTTTTAATTATAGAGGCCCTTGGTTTTCCTACCCGAACCCCTACTTTTATTGGTTGCTAGCAATGCTAGTAACCCCAGATATTGAGTTAGAAGCAGGATAAGCCAACATGATAAAAATATCTCCTTTGAAACCTGCATTCTGCCGAGTTTCCTTAACTCGACTTTTGCCATTTAACTTCTATTGCCAGGAGTTAGGTTTTTAGGATTCTTTGTTCAGCAAATTTCCTAACTCCAATATTGTCAGAGGGTTAGGATATCCAAAAGGGGCTGCACCCTGGAAATTGGCAAAAGTCAAGCTTTGAGAAAAATGGCAAAAGGGGAGCTTAGGATAAACAGCTTCTGCAGCATTGTACCTTTCGGAAGGCATCGAGGCCGTTTTAGTTGAGGGAAACATCTTTGCCACCTCTGCATAATTCGAAGGAGATATTTTGATACGATTTTGGTTCCCTCCGCCTCTGTGCTCATATATCGGGTTACTAGCACTGCTAATACCCTACATATAGTAGATGTTTGGTGAGAACAGGTAAAGCCTACCGAATCAAAAATTCATATAGTTCAGGAACCTCCGCATAATTCAAAGGTAACATTTTTATACCATTTTGGCTGTTCTCCTTTTAACACAACATATATAACTGCTAACATTGCAACCATCCAATAGGTAGCAGCTGTCCAGGTGGGGTAATCGAAGGGCTAGAGAATCAAATGTTAACAAAGTTCACTATATGTTCAGAATTTTGCAGAGGTTCCTTCACTATATCTCCAGGATTATGGAGAGTTTTCTTTTCAGTTTTCCAGGGCTTTCGGCTGAAGGCTGACGGACTGCGTGGGGTAGGTGTATTCTAGCAAGGCCGAGGCTTGTTGCCGAGCCTCTTCTAAAAGGTGTTTAGCTGTATCACAGTCCCACTCCTGCTGAAGATGCTCTTCCAGCAATCGGATAGCGGCTTGGCAGTGTCCGTAGGCTTCCGGGAAATTAGCTGTTTGGGCAAGGAGGAGGGCCAATTCATGGTGGGCCGCGGCCAAACGATGTTGATAGTACGGGGGAAGAGCACCAGACTGGTATAATTGGCTCCAATAGGTGATTGCCCTGCTATAATGTTGAACGGCTGGTTTCAGTTGTTCTTCCTGTTGGAAGTTCTCTGCAAGGCGGCAGTGGCTTTCCGCACACCGAAGTTTATCTACGGAATCTAATTTCTCTACCTGGCGATACGTCTGGATGGCGGCTTGAAAATGCTTTTGGGCCTGGGAACGATCGTCAGAATCCCAAAAGATATGGCCAAGGGCATGGTGCAAGGCGGCGATATTCGGAGACTCCTCCTTTGGGCGAAGTAAAGCTTTTTTGTACATGGCCAGCGCCGACTCATAGGCTCCTCGAGCTTCGTCAATTAAGCCGATCTTGTAAAAGCAGTCTCCTAACCCACTCCAGGCATGAGCGCAGCAAATCCATATGCGGTTATTTAAAAGGCGATGGGTAGATTCTAGGGGTTCTCTCAAAATTGCTAGTATGCCTAGGTATTCTTCGAGGGCTTCCCGGTATTGGCCCTCATGGTAAAACTCCAATGCCTTCTTATTTTTGTTGGAGGCTACTTCCTGAAGGAAATTCAGGGGGAGCCGGGCACGCAGGCTGACAAATTCCTGGGCTTTCTTACCCGCTTGAGTGGCTTCTTTTCTAGGGATTTCATCAAGAGGCTCACGGCGGGGGATATTCCAACGTTCTTCCGCCCGTGGCGGTTGGATCTCATTCCACCATGGCACTCGATTCGGAGACTCGGGGGGTGGAGGAACTTGTTGTTTTGGATTTCGGACCAACAGCAAAATCAGGAAAACAGCTAATAACACAAGCCCATGAGCAACTCCAGGGGGTAACTCCATTATCAGCCATTCCTCCAGACTTTTTTTTCGGGAAGACCACTTCCCGCCTCGGCCCAGAGGAGACGGCGCTGCAGCATCGGAAGCGGAAGGCGTTGACCTAGGACCTGAAGGCTCATAGGGGGTATTTGCATATATAGAACTTTTCTCCGATCCTATGGATTCTTGAAACGAAAGATCTTTTCCTTGTTCTTGGGCTTGGTAGAAGATGTGGAGAGCAGGATGGGGTCTGGGATGCGGGGGATAGCGCTCGTTGAAAGCAAAGAGCGATTTCCCTGTGCGTTGGCCTCGGCCTCGAAGCAGTTGGCCGGCATCAGCCGATGGGAAGATCGGAAACCGATAGATATCATCCCAGTCTACGGGCGGCCCCAAGGTTTCGGAGCAATACGTACATTTGTTCCAATCTAAAGTGTATCGACTTTCGTCAAAATCCACCTCCGCAGGCAGTAAGCTAGGCTTTTGCTCAGCTGGGCTTATCCTCTCTTTCAACCGACACAGGACCGGTTGCTTCGCCCCACACCGAGGGCACTCCGCATACCAGACATAGCGGACGGCTACGCCTATAGCCTTTTCGCTCGGCAGAATCGAAACAACCAAGTTCACCGTCTGAAATACTACCGTTTCGACGATCCATTGTACTCCAACCTCTGCTAATGACGCTGCCCCCTGGGGACCTACCAAAAGAGTCGAGCATCCCAAGTCAAATCGCATCAGCTTACAGCATTCTTTCCATATCTGGCGCCGGAGGTCGGGAATCTGTTCCAAAAACTCTGAACCATACTGCCTCTGCAGCGATTCTACTACTCCGTCCCGCAGGGTTTGCAAAGCCTCATATACGGTCCGTTTGTCCTGAGCAATCAGCACATGGGCCACTGCACTAATCCGTTGGGCCAACTGGGGAATTTGCTCGGCCAATCGGGCAGCCGCCACGTCGATATCCAGTTTCCGGGCTGAGGGCATCACCCCTAGGGCCCGAAAATAATCCCCCTCAGCTACTGCCTCCTCAAACTGATACTTAGGCGAAATCAGTTGGATCATCTCCTCGGCTCCTCAGTCGGGTTTTTCGGAGGCTACTCCCCTTTTTGTGTCTTACAAGCCGTCGGGAAATATATTTTCCAGTGGGGAAACAGCTCTGGCAGCTGGATTTCTGAAAATCCGAACTCATTTATTTCTAAACCACTTTGCAGGAGGGTCCGCTTGGACCCAAACCTACCAGAAACCGGCCTGATGGCAATTTCCGGACGGCCTCTTAGCTCGCCTTTTGCCATTTTTGGCAACTCTTTTTATTCTGTACTTTCTGAAAAATTACTCTTTCGTGGGGAGGCTATTCGGTCAGCTCAACTGGGGCGCCCATTCCCGAAGGGGATTTCCAAGTTCTAAACCCCGGCTGAAGACCCTCCCAAAAGGCTCCTCTACCTTATCGCCTTCCAACACGTTGGGTTGCTAGGCAACCCAAAGGGCCTGGCTGGCCGCTGCTGGAAGCCAAGCCGGAGCCAGAGCAAGTTTAACCCCTATAAAGGGGAACTTTTCAGGAAAAGTAGTTCAAAGTTTAGTGAACGGATAATACTTATCTGTAACTCCTTTGTATAAACGTAGAAAAAGCATCTTTCTTCTACCCGAAAACCTTCCGGAGATGTTTTCCAAGGGGTTTTTGCTCTGGCCTGCCAGAGCACCCAGAAGAAATCAAAGGGTCGAAGGCGCCCAAAATAACTCTTTCGTGGTATATCCAAGACCTCTTAAGAAGG
>JANXAQ010000271.1 GCA_025062105.1 Thermoguttaceae bacterium | reverse complement strand
CAGATAGGAAAATCCTTTCGAGAAATAACCCGAGCAAAGGAGGAACTCCATGCGACGCCCATTGATTGCGGGCAATTGGAAAATGAATCTTACTCGGTCGGAAGCGGTGGCCTTGGCCGAGGCCGTCGCCAAACAGGCTGACCAATATCCTACCGTAGATATAGCCGTGTGCCCGCCGTTTGTGTATTTAGAGGCAGTAGGCCGGGCGATTGCTGGTAGCCGGGTGGCCCTGGGTGCCCAAAATATGTATCCAGAACCTAGCGGTGCCTTTACCGGGGAAATTAGCCCTATGATGCTCTGCGAGATGGGGTGTCGATATGTCATTTTGGGCCATAGTGAGCGTCGGCAATGGTTAGGCGAAACGGACAGCTTCATCAACAAAAAGGTTCATGCGGCATTGAAGGCGGGTTTACAGCCGATTGTGTGTTTGGGCGAGCAATTGGCTGAGCGGGAAGCTGGTCACACCCTGGAGGTGATTCGTGCTCAGTTTGAGGGGTCTCTGGCAGGGTTAACGGCCCAGCAGATGATCCAGACGGTGATTGCTTATGAGCCGGTGTGGGCTATCGGAACGGGGAAGGTAGCTACCCCCCATCAGGCGGAGGAGGTCCATCTTGAGCTTCGCAAATTGATTGCCCAACGGTACAATCCAGAGATTGCCCAACAGGTGGTTATTCAATACGGCGGCAGTGTCAAACCGGATAATGCCCAGGAGTTGTTTGCTCAGCCTGATATCGACGGGGCGTTGGTCGGCGGCGCCAGCTTAAAGCCGGATCAATTTTTAGGTATTATTGCTGGAATGAAAAAGTAAACGGGCAGATTTGTCAGCTTATAGCTTTTATACTTTTTAATACTTTTTTACAGCCCCTCACTTCGAATTTGGCATTTTTCCCTAACTTATTTTGCATCCAGTAATTACGACAAAATCCCTTTTTATCCATAGGGTGTCCTAAATCAAAATAATTACAGTTTAGAAATCTCCTTTTTCCCAAGCAGACCAAAAAAGGCAAAAGGCGAGCGAACAAAATGAGCATTCTCGCCGAGGGAGGTAAACCATGTTGGAAGCCTTGTTAAGTTTTTTGATGTTTATAACGGCTATTTTTTTGATTTTGTTAATTTTGGTGCAGCGAGGTCGAGGCGGTGGTTTGGCCGGGGTCTTTGGAGGTCCAGGTGGGCAAAGTGCCTTTGGGGCTAAAGCAGGCGACCTGTTTACTCGCATTACTATCGGGGTAGTAGCGTTCTGGATCCTATTATGTATTGTGACGATCCGGGTCGTAAGCAGGCAGAACGACCTTTTTGGGGAAACGGGCGGCAGTTCCACCCCCAACCAGCCTGTCCAACAGAGGCGTGCCTTTCCGGAGGCCGGCCAAGAGCAGGGGGACTCCTCTGGGTCAGAAACTTCGGGTTCGGAGGATTCAAACCCAGGAAATCCCCCCTGAGAGAGTGGGATAAAATGACCTCTATGGGGATGGGCAGCTTCAACTTCAGTCTATCCCTTTTTATTTTGGTTTTGCCCTTTTGGCCTCCCCCTTGGAAACTTCGACTTTTGCCATTTTTGCCAATTTTGCTAATTCGTTTTTGACGCTAGGAGTCACGCTGAATATTACTTTTGTTCACCTAATCTCCTAACTCTAACGATTCCAGACCGTTACCACTTTCCCCCTTTCGGCAGGGAACAGACAATGGCACTGGAGCGGGAAAAGGAATCCTCTAGCTGTTTTTGGGGTTAAGAAGTTGTGTGGACAAAGATTCGTTCTAACTCTTGGAAACAAGAGCAGTTAGAGGAAAAACGGCAAACGTCGAGGTTACCTCACTCACCTAAAAGTTGCACAAAAGTTTATCTAAATGGGGAATTTTGTCTCTCCCCTCCGAACAAGAGGACGGCATTGCCAAAGGCAATGCGGGAGGAGAGGGCCTTGGACACTGAAGCCAGAAGTCCGAAGGAGGATGCCAGAACACCTTAGCTCGACTTTTGCCAATTTCTAGGGAGGCGGCCCTTTGGATGTCCTAACCGTCTGAGAATATTGGAGTTAGGAAAATTGCTGAACAAAGAATCCTCAAAACTTAAGTCCTTAAAATAAAAGAGGTTACAAAAATTGGCAAAACTCGAGCTTAGAGGCTGTCCGAAGAAGCATTTTCTATGATGAAAGGAGGTTCCTTCCTCAATTGACCAGCATCCTCAAAATCCCTGTTTTTAATGAGTCTGAAGGATAGGAGCCGGTCGGCCAAAACCCATTGGAAACCAGCCAAATCCCCATTTTAGGACAGCCTCTTAGAATCGCGCACCTATTCGACTGCCTTCCGGTCTCCTGCCTCCGTCCTGGGTAGTTGTCCTCCTGACCCTATCCTGTTCCCTCAGGGGAAAGGGAAGAAACATAAAACCACCCGATTAAGGCTGAAGTGTACCAAGAGAGGTTCTTTGCCGACACCAGCTTTAGAGGCTGTCTGAAAAGGGCATTTTAGGCTTAAAAGGTAGGAAGACTCATTGGGCGCCGATGGGAATGGAACTGTTATTTTTATGCGGTTTGCTGGAAGGGCAATTCCCTGACCGGTGTGCTGGCAAACCACTGCTTGTCTTGATTTTCAGACAGCCTCTTAGCCTGGGCAGTTGGTGGGATTGGCAGCGAGGAGGGTAGTGCTTTGCTGTTGAGCATGACCGGTTTTGGGCAATCGGTCCGCCAGCAAGATGGGCTAAGCGTGGCGGTGGAAGTGCGCAGTGTCAATCATCGGTATTTGAAGCTCCAATTGCGATGCCCGGAAGGGTATGGGGGGCTGGAGCCGCTGATCGAATCGGTCATTCGGCAGCGGATCCGCCGGGGTACGGTGTATGTCGATCTGCGGATCGAACGACGGCCGGAGCCGGAACAATATCGGATCGATATCCAAGTTTTGGAATACTACCGGCAGCAATTAGAAACCCTCCGGAAGATGTGGAACTTGGCCGAGGACGTGCCCCTGCAGTTTTTATTGACCTTACCTGGGGTAATCTATGAGGAATTGAGGGAACAGGACCTGCTCAGCCGGCATTGGCCGCTAATCCAACAGACGCTCCTGGAAGCGTTAGACCAATTGGACCGGATGCGGGCTGAGGAAGGCCGGGCGATGCAGCAGGAACTTCAAGCCTACAGCGACCAACTCCGCCAAGCAGTGGAGCGGATTGCCCAACGGGCACCGATGGTGGCTGAACAATACCGGAGTCGGCTTCAAGAGCGTGTGGGCAAACTCCTCGAACAGTATCAGATCAGCCTCCAACCCGGCGACTTAGTGCGAGAGGTAGCCCTTTTTGCAGAACGAAGCGATATTTCTGAAGAAATCGTTCGACTCCGCAGTCATATCGACCACCTGGAACTTTGTCTCCAGAATCCCGAATCCCATCCTGAAGGCGTGGGCAGAAAACTCGATTTTCTGACCCAAGAGATGTTCCGAGAAGCCAATACCATTGGCGCCAAAGCCAACGATGTGCAGATTGTCAACGAAGTGGTCGGCCTGAAAGGAACCATCGAACGAGTTCGAGAATTAGTGCAGAACCTTCAGTAAATGCGATCCACCCGATTGGCAGAAGGAACTCGATTGCACACTAAGCTCCTCGGACAGAAAGAGTTTGAGACTCTACCCCAATGGCATTTCCACGAGAATCCAGAAGAAATGTAAGTTGGCCTTTCGAAGTGCCTCCAATTTCTAAACTATTTATAGGAAGCCGGGGATAACCAGGGGTGGTCGGCCCTAACCCCCTCGGAAAACCTCAAAATCCCATTAAAAATTCCCATTTTAAGCAGCCTGCTTAGCTCGACTTTTGCCATCGTTGGCCACTCCCGAAAACGAAGCTCTAACTCCTCGGAATTATTGGGCTAGAGCCTCTAACAAAATAAAACTTCCAGAAAAACGGAGGACCTTTTGCCGGTCTTAAAGGGGGATGCAATCTCATAGAAACTCTTAGGAAATTGTGCGGGCAAAAGGCGAGTTGATCGTACCTCTTAGAGGAAAAAAGAAGTTAGAAAAAAATAATAAATAAAAAAATAAAAGTTGAGGGCACAGCCTCCGTAGCTACAGTTTTCTAGGCTTTAGGCACCTGGGATGTTCTAATCCAAACCCCAAGCCGAAAGGAATGAACCGTTTTTTTCTCTCACCCGGTAGGGATTATGATGTAACAGGTAGCAATACTAGTGTGCAGAAGAAGCCATAAGATTGCCCAAAATGCCTATATTATCCAATTTCACGATTCGCAAACACACTCCCACTTTCCTGAACCTGGCCAACGCCCGGTATTAGAAGGCATACTGTTCGAAAATTTTCTTTGCTATGCTAGCAAGGGCAGCTTGATTATAATTTTGCACAACGCCAAGAGGCACAAGCTGAGGGAGGTAGCACAACAGAAGGCAGCCGGACAGTTCCCCGATTCTAACATGGAGCGTCCTCCGCTTTTGGTCTTCGGCGGTTAAAGGCTCCCGGAGCTACGGCATAGTAGCCTTCGAGATTGTCAGCCTGGGATTCAGAGAAAAAAGGCAGCTTTGCCATTCGACGGATATGTTTCCCCAATTTTTCGGAGGCCATCATGGCAGAGGGGAAGGTGGTGATTTTATCTGGGCCTTCCGGAGTAGGGAAGAATACGGTGGTAGAGCGGCTTTTGGCAGTGTCTGGGGGGTTGGTGGAGCGGAGTGTAACGGCCACGACCAGGCCCCCCCGACCTGGGGAAAAAAATGGGGTAGATTATTATTTTCTAAGCCCGGAAGAGTTCTCCCGGGCGAGAGCAGAAGGGGCCTTTTTGGAATGTTTCCAGGTGTTCGGCACCGGGCATTGGTACGGTACATTGGCTGCCGATGTCGGGGAGCGGTTGAAAAAGGGGATCTGGGTGCTTCTGGCCATTGACGTGCAAGGGGCGATGTCCTTGCTGGAAAAGTTTCCTGAGGCAGTAACGATTTTCCTTTTGCCGCCTTCAGAACAGGAGCTGGAACGTCGCCTCCGGCAACGGGGGACCGAAACCGAAGCAGTAATTCAGCATCGCTTGGCCCGAGCCAAGCAGGAATTAGCCTTGGCCAGCCAGTATCACTACCAGGTGGTCAACGACGACCCAGACCGCGCTGCCCAAGAGATCCTACAGATTTTAAAAAACCACTTCCCCACCCCCGCCATAATTCCCAGCCAGAACCCTTCCGAGCCCGTAGGGGGGTATAATAAAAAATAGATAAACAATCCAGCCGGAGAAAAGGGGCGTTTATTTTTGGTTCAAAAGTACCAATCATTGTTCTGGGCGGCAAGCCGCAGTCCAGCCTTGTTCCTCCGCCAAGCACCAGTTCAAGAGGACAAAAACAGGAAAAAAAACCTTAAAAGGAGGACCTGGATTTCTGTGGCAGCGGAAATACCTTCTACGCCATTGGGGCTGAATTACTTGGAGTTTTTTGCTGAGGTGGAATCCCGCTTTTGGGGGATAAGCCTGGCGGGTTTCCCATTCAGTTAAGAGTAATCAAGATTAGCTATGCTGTAAGGGTTAATTGGCCATTTAAGGTTAGAGATGTTTCAAGAGGTGAAACCGCGATGTTGGAAGAATTGCTGGATGATGCGATTATTAAAAAGGTAGGAGGACGGTTTAAGCTTTCTGCGTTGATGCAAAAGCGGCTAGCAGCGTTGATTCATGGTGCACGGCCGTTGGTAGATTTAGGGCCTTCGGATCAGCCTGAAGGGCAACAACCGGATACCTCCAAGCTTACTACCGAACAGATGATGAAAATTGTTATCCAAGAGATCTTACAGGATAAGATCTATCTAGACATGGAAGAAAAAGTGCGGGTGCGGGCCCCTGGCGAATCGGAAGGCCCTCTAGATTTTGATATGAACAAACCGTAGTGTTTCAGTCTGTGCGGTTTAGCCTGGAGCCGATCAGATCGGCCGAAGGATTTCTCTGGCGGTAGGCTAGCTGTTGACCTATGTTGCAAGGCCGAGAAATTTTAATTGGCATTAGCGGAGGGATTGCCGCTTACAAGACGGCTGTGCTTGTCAGTCGGCTTGTGCAGGCGGGGGCCGGGGTGTCAGTGATCATGAGTCGATCGGCCACTCACCTGATAAGGCCCAAAACATTTGAAGCCCTTACAGGCCGGCTGGTGCGCTGCAAGATGTTTGGCCCCGGTAGCCATCCCCATCTGGAGGCAGCTGCTAAAGCTGAATTATTATGTATTGCCCCTGCTACCGCCAATCTGTTGGCCAAAGCAGCCTTGGGATTAGCTGACGACCTGCTCAGTACGGTGGTGTTGGCCTTTGAGGGGCCGGTGATTTTGGCCCCCGCTATGAACCACCAGATGTGGCAAAAACCAGCAGTCCAACGGAACGTCCGGCAATTGCAGGAAGATGGCTTTCTGCTGATTGGCCCGGAAGAGGGCTACTTAAGCTGCGGAACGGTGGGTATGGGCCGAATGGCAGAACCAGAAAAAATCTTTCAACTGATTGAAAAAGTTTTGGCGGATCGTACCCCTCCGCTGCCATTCCCTGAGCAATAGCTGTTTGGTAAGACTTTTGCGTACGTGGAGGCTATTTTGGGCAAGAAATTGTCCTACCGGCCCCTCTTGCACAAGCAGAATCTAAATTCTTTGTCCAGGTTTTTTTCGAATTTTGCCATTCTCAGCTTCTGTGGGGAAGAGAAAATGCTCTGATTGCCTGGTACTAATATTGCGTGGGCAGACAGAGGTTTCACCCTAACTTCTTGAAAACAATAGCAGTTAGATAAACTGGCAAAACTTGAATTTCTTGAACTTTGAATTACTAAAGGAACTCTATCGGTTCGGGAAATACCATAGGAACCTTTCCAAAATAATAAACATTTAGCGCACTATATGATCTTTTGTTTTCTTCGGCTGTTAAGCCTTCTTGGTCAACTGGGAGGAGATATTGGGGGCTGTTAGTTCGACGTTTGTCATTTTTCCTAAATTATTTTGCCACCAGAAGTTGCAGCGCACCTTTCTTTTGTTCACACAATTTCCTAAGTCCGATAATTTCGAGGAGTTAGAACTTTCCCACTTCGCCAGAAGACCAAATTGGCAAAAGTCAGGCTAGGAGGCTGTCCTAAAATAGGGATTTGGCTGGTTTCCAATAGATTTTGGCCGACCGGCTTCTACCCTCCACTCTCCTTAAAAACAGGGATTTTGAGGATTCTGGGGCACTGAGGAAGGAAACCTCCTTTCATCATAGAAAATGCTTTTTCGGACAGCCTCTTAGTTCGATTTTGCCATTTTTGTAACTTCTTTCGTTTCAGGGCGTGAGGCTTTGGGTTTCTTTAATCAGCAAATTTCCTAATTTGCGATATTTTTATGGAGTTAGAATATCCAAAGGGTGCGGCATCCTAGAAATTGGTAAAAGTCGAGCGTAGAACTGCAGCATGCACTTGCTAGCTTTTTTTACGGAATGGGGCTGAGCATGTGGTGGCAGAAAAGACAATCTCCTCCTGCTGAGGCTAACCCTCCTGAACCACCAGGAGGCAACTTGGCGGGAGTGGATTTACCTTCTGAGCAGCTACTGGATTCGTCCAACCGGAAGGAGACTTTTTCTTCCCGAGTCTTATCAGGGGTGCCGATTGGTTGGATTCGGGCTGGCTGGCTGCTGGTGGGGTTGTTATGGCTGCTGCCGACGCTGCTATTAGTGGCGGCCGGTTCTTGGTGGCTGTGGCAGGCGGGTTGGCTGTGGAGTTGGCTGGGGTTGACCGGAGCGGTTTCGGTGGCTGGTTGGCTTTTGGCCCAATGGCTCCGGCAGCGAAGTCGAGAGACATGGGGGACAATCGTTCATCCAGACCCCCGCTGGACCCCTTTAGATCAAGCAGCTTGGGAAAAAGTAGAGGCTTTGGCCCTCCAACTCCAACAAAAAGATCTTCCATTAGATCAGCCGGAAGCGGTGCTCCAGGCGTTTTATGAAGTTTTAGCCACGGTAGCCCGTCATTATCGGCCCGATTCAGACCGCCCGGAACTGGAAATCCCAGCTCCGCATGTGCTCCGGATTGTTGAACGGGTAGCCGCCGATCTTCGCCGCACCTTGGTCGAACGGGTTCCTGGTTCTCATTGGTTGACCTTGCACGATTTATACAAGTTGAGCCGATTAGCTGCCTGGGTCCAACGTTTCTACAATTGGTTTTACGGTGCGTATCGGGTAACGCAGCTAGCGACCAATCCGGCAGCCGCCTTGGTACGAGAGGTCCGCGACGCCGCTTTAGGCCAACTGCGGGCTTCAACCACTCAGGAGCTGAAAGAGGGAGTTATTAGTTTTTGTGTGCGCCAGGCTGGCCGATATGCGATCCAACTTTATAGCGGGAAAGTCCTGCTGGAAGGCGATACCGAACAACTGCCCCTCAGCCGACAAACCCTCCGACACCTCTCAGAAGCTTCTGGTTCGGCCTTGGTGGAGGAGGAACCGATCCGGATGTTGATTCTTGGTGCTGTTGGCTCGGGGAAAAACTTGCTTCTGCCAATGTTAATCGGCCCCTCAGCGCTACCGAAACAAAGCTTTTGGAAAAAACTGCTCCCCACCAAGCCGATAGCTCGCCACTTGTGGCGAGTCAAAGGGCTGCCGCCGCTTTTAGTAACCGATTGGCCGGCATATTCTCTATCCCCGCCTGCCCAAAAGCAGCTTGCCGCCTTTGAAACCGAAGCGCTTCAAACCGATTTGGTACTTTTGATCTGTGGGCCCAACCCAGCTGGTTGGCTCAACGATCGGTATTGGCTGGATGAAATCCGGAGGATTTATCAAAGGCATTTGGAACGGAATCGGCCTCCGCTGATCGTATTGCTTGCTGCCGACCGGCCATGTCCGGAACCCATAGCCAGCCAAAGGGAACAGCCTAGAGATTCGCATCGCTCGGTTTTTCTTCTGATGGCCGACCTACGCTCTCAGTTGGGCTTGACCGAGCAAGAACCGGTTCTAACAGCCTGTCTGGTTTCAGAAGCTCCTGAGCAGGTCCAAAAGCGATTGGTAGAAGCGATTCAACAATTGCTTCCAGCAGCAGATCGTGCTCGCTATGCCCGATATTACGCCCAATCTCCCCACCAGGAACGTTGGCCCCGGCTGTGGAAGCAACTTCGCCAGACAGGCCCTCAGGCTGGAAAATTAGCGGTCCAACAGGCGCCCAATCTGCTTAAACAAGCCTCCAAAGCCCTCTGGCAATGGGGCACCGGCTGGCTCCGAAAACAGAAATAGAACCTCTAACAAAAAATGATACTCTCCGCTCGACTTTTGCCAAATTTGGCTTCGTCCCGGAAAGAGAAAGCTCTAACTTTTTATAATTATTGCACTTAGGAAATTGAGTGAACAAAAGGATTTTTCCTCGTAACTATTGGAGGCACAAGCAGTTAGGAAAAAACGGCAAAAGTCGTGCTCAAAAGCTGTCCTAAAAAACATTTTCTATGATGAAAGGAGGTTTCCTTCCTCAGTGCCCCAGAATCCTCAAAATTCCTGTTTTTAAGGAGTCTGGAGGGTAGGAACCGGTCGGCCAAAACCCATGGGAAACCGCCTAAATCCCAATTTCAGGACAGCCTCTTAGAAAGCAGGATGCCCTTTTGCCGCTCATAATGGGGGAGGCAATCTCATTTTGCTTGAAACTCATCGTCTTCCCGTTGTCCCCTCCCTACTGCTGGGGTTTCCTCGGAAACCCCCATTTCCGCCAAAAGCTCCGAACCGGCCTAAAACGCTCCTGGCGCTTTGAACAAGTAGCCGAAGCTTCTCTGAAACTTTCCCAGTCGATCGAACCCACAGGCTTTGCCCTGGTGGCAACAGACCTTTTCAGTTAACTCGACTTTTGCCAATTTCTGGGGTGGCGTCTGTCTTGCAGTTCTGCCTCATGGAAAATAGGAAACTCGGGGAGTTTTCTGAGCAAAGTGCCCGCAAAAAGTCCTTACACAAAAGAAGCGGGACCTCTAGAGAATTCAAAGGAAATATTTTTATACCATTTTGGCTGGTCCTCCCTCTAACACCACATATAGTTGCGTTAGCATTGCAGCACCTAATAGATAGTAGGTGTCCAGGGAGGACAACCGTACGGCTAGAGAATCGAAAGTTCACGAAGTTCACTATATGTTCAGGATTTTGCAGAGGTTCCGTTCCTACCAGCTGGCATTGTCAAGTGCCACAACCTGTTTGGGCGCAGGAGGTAAGAGGGCTTTGTTCCCGGATTCCTGCCTGGCCGGGGATGAGAAGCACAAGCCCTCTTTCACGAAGTGTTTAGCCTTCTTCCACCAGGCGCATTTGCATCAGATCGGTGAGGTGTCGGGCGTTTTGCATATGGTCTCCGTAGAAGACCACCCGGTGAAGCAGAGTCATCATATTGCCTTCCACCACTCCGCCACCCCAATTACGCACCATCTTGACGGCATCGGCGATTTCGGTAACGATCTGAGTCCGGCAAGCTCGGACGGATTTTTCCGGCACTTCCCGAATCGTCCCGGTGGAAATCAGCAGGGTATCTAAGTTGACCAATTTAGTGCGGGTGATCTTTTGGCCGATCCGGTATTGGATTTCCGGCACCACACCGCCGCCAATTTCGGAATGGCTTCGCAATAGATACGGTGCCGGCTCGCCGTGGGGGCCGTCCATCTTTAGCGGCCCAACGCAGTGCGCAGTCCACAGGGCGTTCTTGGCCGTGTCGAACGTGGCATTCCCCTGGAAGCCGGGAATATTGGCCATGTACCAGAAAAGCATCATGGTCAAAAGCGAATCCATATCTCCTTCGCAGGAAGCGGGAATACCTCGGTCCCGAAGCCGGGTAAATCCTAAGCAGGGGAACCCTCGCTGCAACCACCCCATGCAGGTGCCGACGGCCAAGGCCTGAGCCTTTTCTTCTTCCATCAGTTTATCTAAGGCCAGGCTGACCCGGGCCGCCTTCAGCACATCCTCTTCTGTGGGTTCAATGATTTTTTTAGCGTTTCGGATCCAAGTTTCGGCCTCGGCTTTTGCCTTACTCATATCCACCGATTCCAAAAGATCGTCAAATCGTTTTTGAGGCACGATGATGACTGTGGGACCGAGCCGCTCCTTGATCTTTTCCGGTTGACAGGCCGGTGCAGTGCCCTGCAGCGGAACAAAAGCGACGATCCGACTGTGGCGCATTAGCGGAATAACGCGGAGGATTCGGGCGGCTCGTTCCAGTTCACCACGGTCGCTACTAGCCAACAGAGTAACTGGCTTTCCCTCCTGCCGCCAACGGAACGGATACATCCAGTCATGGCCGCTCGCAGGAGCCGAATAGACCGCCATGGGACGACCAGCATCTAAAATCGGTTTACTGGCCCGAAGCAGTCCACCAATGCACAGATTGATCGCCAGTACAGGTGCCTCGTCGCCAGCCTGCTGGAGAATCTTGACAGTCTCTTCAGGGCTGTTGGCCCGGCCGATGACAAACTCCACATTGCCAAGTTTGGTTTCCACCTCTTTAAGACAGTTCTGGAGCTGGGTGATTTCTTCTTCGCACACCCCCCAGGAACGATCACAAGGGACCGGCACACCGGTAAAAATAGCCGCAATACGCACCTTTTCGGGCATGGTAGGCAGTTGTGCCGGTTGAGCCGCTACTTCTTCTGCGTACAAACTACCACCTGCCGCCCACGCTAAGGAGGCCAACGCCCCCGTGCCTAAAAACTCTCGTCGATTGCAGTTCTCACACATGGGATGCTCCTTTTCAAAAGCATGAGCCTATTTACCTCAAGGCATTCGTAGCATCTTTAAGTCCCATATCAGAGTGTCATTACCCCCAAACGGAAATCCAGGACTTCTGACATGTTATTTTTCCTAACTTGGTTTGCCTCAGGAGTTACGGCGGCACTTCCTTTTGTTCACAGGATTTCTTAACCTCAGTAATTCCAAGAAGTTAGAGCTTTCCCTTTCAGAAGGAGTCCAAAAATAGCAAAAGTCCAACCGAAGGAAACCTCTGCAAAATCCTGAACACAGCGGAACTTTCGGAACCGGTGATTCGATAGGGATTGGCCTATGTCATTCAAAGACCACTCTAGCTGTGCTAGCGCTCCTATATATTGGAGTAGCGGTTGGGGGCCCCAAAATAGTAAAAAATATCGTCTTTAAATTTCGGAGAGTTTTCCCAGTTCCCTACTTGCGCCGGGATGCCAAGGAACCCAGATTCCATTCGGCTGAAGGACTATCTTTTTTGGAATGCGGTTTGGGCCTTGCCGCCGACGGTCTGCACCGCCTGATCCACTGCCTGCAGGATGTCGGTTTCGATCGACTCGGCCCAGCGGACCGCTGGATGGCCATACACGGAAAATGCACCAGCTTCGTATCCCCCTTCCTGCCAAACCCGATGGGAAGGAATATAAGCCATTACATCGTTGGCATAGCCGACTACCCAGGTGGTAGGGCCATAAATCTGGCGGAGCCGGATCTGATAATCGACCACCACTTCACCGCCCAAGGCGATCCAAAGCTGCTGGCCCAATCGCCACACCTGCACCGGATAGGCTGGGTAAGCGGTGGGCCAGGATTTTCCTTCGGTCCGTTCGGCCAAAAGCCGTCGAGCCCACCGCCCTTGATAATCCTGCCGGTTGGCCAAGGTCTTTAGATGTGCCTCGGTGGGCTGCTCCCAAGCTAGGGGAATTTCCAGCCAGACAGTAGCCAAACTCGGTTCGATCTGTCGCATGGGTTTGGATAGGACTTCAGCCACGGCGTTGGCCAACTGCCGACCATACTGTTTGGCCAATTCCGCCTTCCGCCGGGGAATCGGGTTCTGGTCGGCGCCGCAGCCGATATAAAACATCGCCTGAACACCAAGATACTTTTCCTCCAAGGCTGCTTGAGCAAAGCCGGCATAATCGCCCGACCAAAGGTAATCGTTCAAAGTCGTCGTATGACAAGCATAGCCGAATATCACTGCCCGAAGCGAATCGGAAGCAGCTGGCTGGTTAGAGGCCTTCGGTCCCGCACCAGACAGGGGGTACTTTTCTGAATCTGCCAGTTGATAGCTTACTGCCCGGGGGGACGTACTAGCCTTTCCGTTGCCTGACCGATCCCAAAAGACCGAACCCGCATCCAAAGAGTTTCTTCCGCCCGATTCCGCCGGTTTAAAGGCACAAGAATGGAACTTTCGGACAGCCAACACAAAAACGGTTGGATCCGTTGGCCCTTGAAGCGGTAGACCAGCCGCCCGAAGTTTTTCCACCTCCCCCTCCTTGTTATTTCGGCGGTTGACGGCAAAATAGCACTGCCCTTCACCAGCTTCCAACCTGGCCGGCTCCATCGACCGAAGAGCTTGGCCAATACAGTCGATGATTTTCTTTTCCAGGACCGCGGTATATTCGGTGATAAGTTCCTTCTGCTGATCGTTCAGCGGGTAGATCTCCCAAAGAGCGTTTTTAAGGACCGGGCCGCTGTGGGTATGGGAACAAGTGAGCATTAGATCGGCTCGATGAATCTGAAACTGCTGTTTGGCAGCAACAGCAATCCGCTCAGCCATCTCCCGGGGAAAACCGAGCAGATCACTCGTTACGAGCACTGCCCGGCGCCCGTCGGCCGCCTCCAAGACGCACACTTTGACCCACAACTCGTCCAGAGTGCCTTCGGCCGGTTTGGTGCGAGCGGCATAGCCGGCAAGCCAGATCGGCTTTTCCGGAGTAATCTTCACCTTGGCTAGCCCAACCTTCCAGCATTTTTCACCGAAAACGGCAGGTTCGCCAGCCCACGCGGGCAAATTCGCCAAAGTGTAAGCCACCAGCACCAGAAAAATCCATTCCCACCCTCTCCATTGGAAGAACGTTTTTTCGTTCATACTTACTTCCCCTTGTTCTACCCGCATTCCAGGGCAGAAACGCAAGGTTTACTTTCTGGCCAGCCCAAAGCCGGCCTCACTTCGATCTTCTATTCTACCTCCCCACCCTGGAAATTGAAAATCAATCCGGACTAAAAACACCGCCGATCCAAAGGCAGAAGTCGCTCGGAGAAGATAGCTTTTATCCCGATTGGTGAGGGCCTATTAAGGTGGAACTTTACTGGAGGGCACATTGCAGGCATGAACCCGCTGTTACTATCAGCACTAAGCCTCCCACTGCAAGGAAAGCTTCCCCGGGCTCAAGGAAACCGAAGTACGCACCTTTGCTATGGTATCATAGGCGGAAAGCACCTGCTAGTGTGTCTGGGCTCCAGAAAGGTCGGAGTCCATCCGACCAAAGCCGACGCCGCGAAAAGATGCCCCCACATCTATGCTTGACTTTTCCGAATTTTTACAGTGTAGCTCCCATTCGACGTCCTGTTCTTTAGCAAACATTGGAGAAAAAAAGTCTGCTGAACGAAGAATCACAAATCTTGCCTCTTTAAAATAAACTATAAAAACTCTACATAATTCAAGGAGGATATTCTTAACTCGACTTTTTGCCATTTTAAGTTCTTGTAACTATTGGACTTAGGAAATTGTGTGAACAAAAGGAAGTCTCGTCGTAACTACTGGAAACAAAAACACTTAGGGAAAATGGCAAAAGTTGAGCTTAGAGGCTGTCTGGAAATCAAAACTTGGGCGTTTCACGATACGGTTTGGATGAACCAGCTCTTCCAGCAAAAGACAGGAAAAATAGGCACTTTCCGGTTGCTGGGTAATCTAGCTTCGGAGCTGATTTCCCCTGAAAAAACGCATTTCCAGACAGCCTCTTAATTCTGGCTTGGCATCCTTTAAAGCTAATCTATAACATTGCGAGTGTCTAATAGGTAGTAGGTGATCGGCCAGGAAAAACGAACCGATATAGAATCAGAAGTTCATATAGTTCCTTATCTATGCAGGATCTTTCAGAGATTCCTGTACCTTCTCAACAATTCCTTGATCTCGACTTTTGCCAATTTTAGCTCCAGGTGGGGGAAATTGGCATTGGAGGTTTTGGCTTTGGGAAGTAAAAAGACCCCTTTCTGAATGCGGTTTCTGGAAGCCGCAGCGACTCAAACTGCGGCCTCCGAACCCCCAGCCACGCCGGCAATCGGCCTACCCAATCGGCCGCCACAGGAATAAAGCTTCCCACGCAAACGTAGGCGTCAAATGGCCCGTGTTGCCGATATACCCAATCGGCTGCCGGAAGAATGAAGATTCCCACGGCGGCGCCCCAGGGGGCCAACCGCCATCCTACCAGAAAGAAGTCTGAAAATGTTTTCGTTGCCAGAAGAAGCAAAGGTTTGTTTGTCGAGTTTGAGGGTGGCTCTGTTAAACAGGTTTCCGGTTGGACTCATAAACCCACCGAAAGTGGACCAAAACCAATCAGCAGAATGGGCATAACATCTCACGCTAGGGAGAACCTTTCAACAGAGCCTTTGAGGGTAACATTTACCGAACCGACATTCCATCGCATGTTGGGCTTATGGGTGGGAATGCTGTTGCTTCGGGGTGGGCGGAGCGTCAACGAGGCCTTGTGGCAGATGCAAGGTCTTCTGCCAGGGCATGGTTCTGTGGAAATTTTTTCCGGTCTGGAGGCTAAACCCATAAAAAGGGGAAAAAACCCGGCCAGGATGGGCAAAAACCCTCCAGGTGCGGAGGACCTTTCCACAAAGCCCCAAGGCATCCCAGCAGTTATTAACGACTGCTCAGTCGAGCACGGTGGACGTTGTGGCCTTGGCCCGGTCTTCTGGCATGCAATGCAGCCCGCCGGGTGCAACTATGCAGCCAGAAGGCCTTCTGGTACAAGCCCCACTACGGCCTGACCGCCCATCCGCTGGCTGTTTGTCCGAGACCCAAACGGACGCTTCCGAGACTTCTATCTTATGTTCCTTTTCTGCACGCAGCTCCAATGGCAGCCCCAGAGGATCCTGAGCTTCTATACAACCCGATGGTCCATCAAGACGGCGTTTCAAAAGATGCGTACTCAGTTGGTTTTGGAACCGACCCGCGGCTGGACCCGACAGACGGTGCTTCGGACCGCACCCTGCCTGTTGACTCTGTAGGCGCAAGTCTGCCTGATCTATCACGAGTATTTGGAACGTGATCCGAGCCAACCGAGTCCACGTCCTGACTATCCCAAACATAACCAGAGATGCTGCGCCGCAATAGCCGAAATAGTGGTTTTGGCGTTTCCGATGGATTTTGGGGACCAGTGCCTCCGTAAAAAGCCTTCCAAAACAGCAGTTTTCAATGGCCCGCGAAATCTATCGGGGAACCTGTTTCTCTCGTTTCAGAGATTTTTGGGGAGAACCTTTGAGCTTTAGCGACGCTTTGGCCGTGGTGCGGAAATTGTTTTGGAAGCAGAGTATTTTGGCCCATCCTTCCTGGCAGCCCCTAGCGGAAAAAAATCCCTCCACAGGAGCAATCGTTGCTGCTAGAACAGCTCTCCTTCGGCCCCCAACCCAAAAAAATGGCAAAAGGTGAGGTTACGGAACGGAATAAAATCGCAAACTACGTAGGGCAATAATTCCCATATTGGGATCTGGAGGGACTTTCTGCAATACCCGAAGACGAATAGGCTGATTTTCTTTGGGGATTACGATAAAACCACAAGAAACAGAAGAAAATGTGGGCCATTGACCAGTGTTTTTTAGCCTGAATTTCAAAACTTGTGTGTCTCCTACTTCTAAAGCAAACAAAGAAGCATAAGCGCTTTTTGAATCTGCCGCATATTCGCAAACCACTTCATATTTACCTCTCGGCAGAGAGTCTTTCCATTCTAAACTCTCAGCAGGATTAACCCACTGTAAAATAGAGTCTAATTGAGGAGCGTAGGTAATCCGTTGACCTAATAATTGGGCGTCTTTGGCATATAACACTTTGTAAAATCCTTGCTCCACTGTTTTAACCCTCTCGCTCCACTTTTTCATTACCAGCCCGGAGGTGATCCCGCAGTAGAGCCATTGTTCGACGGCCTCCAGTTGCTTGGCCAGCTTCTCCCGGCCTTGAGCACGTTCGGCCTGCTGCCAGAGCCGATCTGCTTCGGCCAACCGGTCCTTAACCGACATTGCTTCCAGGGGGTCATACCCCGCAACCATCTCCCGAACAATCTCCAAGCCCAATTTGCCGTCCAGAGCATCCACGGCTAACCTACGGGCCGCC
>JANXAQ010000091.1 GCA_025062105.1 Thermoguttaceae bacterium | reverse complement strand
AAGAGGCTGTCCGAAAAAGCATTTTCTATGATGAAAGCAGTTTTCCTTCCTCAATTGCCCAGAATCCCCAAAATCCCTGTTTTTAAGGAGTCTCGAGGATAGGAGCCGGTCGGCAAAACCCATGGGAAACCCGCTCAATCTCCATTTTAGGACAGCCTCTAAGGGAAAATGGCGCGTTTTAGTTCAAGCGTAGGGAAAATGGCAAAAGTCAGGTTATTTGTTCTGGAGGTAGAGCCAAAGCCGGAGCAGATCCAAAACAATTCGGGGCAACTGTCGGAGTGGATGAAAATGGCCACCGGGTACATCTGTCCATCTAATCGGCACCTCAACAATTTTATACCCACGGCGAACCGCTAAACCAAGCACCTCCAAATCAAATAGATATCCCTTTTGCCGAACTTCACCAAACAGATCCCGCGCTACCTCAGCCCGAAACATTTTGAATCCACACTGAGTGTCCCGAACCGGAAGTTTTAGCAATCGGCGTGCCAGGCGTGCAAACATCCGACCAAAAAGCCCCCGGCTCTTTCGACGGATGACTTCTTGGCGATGGGAGGGGAGCAATCGGCTGCCCACAGCAATATCCGCCCCCTGTGCGATGGCCTCGGTCAAACGGGCCTCTTGATCGATTGGCGCAGCGCCGTCCGCATCGGCAAATAGAATCCGGTGTCCCCTGGCGGCAAGGACGCCGGTTCGCACCGCCGCCCCTTTGCCTTGGTTTCGTTCGTGCCGGATCAATCGAAGCTGAGGCCAGCCGTCTGCTAATTGTTCGACCATCTCCGCCATGGCGTCCGTGCTACCATCATCTACTACAATGACCTCGTAAGTTTGGAAATAATGGCTATCCATGTAGAGTCGGATGGCCTCCAGAAAGCGACCGATCCGATGGCGTTCGTTGTAGGCAGGCAGGACCACAGTAAGTTCAAGGGCTTCCATGCAGGATCTCCTACGGGTTTTAGCAGGACGAGCTTTTCTGGCCCAAACCGGTTGCACAACCCCTACCGGTTTGATTATAGTAAAAAAAAAGGCATTCAAGGATACGGAAGCTAAAACCCAGAGACGAAACGGTTTTTTGGCTAACAGAAAACTTCGCCCGAAGGCAAACCGCCCTTTTCTTTCGCTTGGCGGCCATACAGATAGAGCAACGGAGCAATGAGACGGTCGACCGCTCTTTGCACCTTTTAGCCCTTCACCCTCCGACTGGAGGACCTGTGGCACGGAGGGCAGAGGCAGTTTGACCTTCGGCTGAAATGCGATGGGGTACGTGATATCTTACAGAGAAAGATTATGTATTGAGGTTTCTGGACTAAAAGGAGGAAGATGAAAGATGCGCTGCGGGTTGAGAATTGCCATAGTGAGATGGGGGCTTTGGTTAGGAGGAGTGTGGGGGGGAATTTTTGCCTGGGGCACCAACGGCATGTTCGGGGCGGAGTCTGCTGGGGCATCTGGTGAACAATTAGTTCCATTAGAGATTAAACTGCCCCGCCCGTTATTTCAAGGGACGCCTAAACATATTAAACCGGCTCCGACGCTAGAAAAATACACTGATAAGCCACGCCCACCCCTGATGGTTCCGCCAGGCCTAAAGAATCTCGCACTCCACAAAAAAGTTACTTCCAGCGATCCCGAGCCGATTGTTGGGGAACTCAGTATGGTTACCGACGGAGACAAGGAAGGATCCGACGGCAGCTTCGTCGAACTAGGGCCTGGCAAACAATGGGTCCAGATTGACCTGGAACAGCAGGCCGATATCTATGCCATCCAACTGTGGCATTATCATGCCGAGGGCCGAGTCTATCAGGATGTGATTATCCAGGTCTCCGACGATCCAGAATTCAAGACCGGCGTAATTACCGTCTTTAATAACGATTTCGACAATAGCTCCAAAATGGGTGTTGGCAAACATCTGGAATATATCGAGGATTATCGAGGTAAATTGATCGACACACGGGATGAAAAAGGGCGACCTGTCCGAGGCCGATATGTTCGTCTGTACTCCAATGGCAATACCTCCAACGATCTGAACCATTATGTGGAAGTGGAAGTGTACGGCAAACCGGCCTCTTGAACGGGGAGAGCAACTGGCCTTCTATCCTGGTGCGGCCGAAAGGAGCGGCCTGTGATCTTGTGTGCCACCTGGCGCAAGTGGGTTAGCGGTGAGGGAAATCAAGGGGAACTTCGAACTCGACTTTTGCCTTTTTGTAAGGTTTTTTATTTCACGGAGTTAGGCTTTGAGGGCTGTTTGTTTCCGCAAATTTCCTAACGCCAATATTTCCAAAGGGTTAGAACATCCGGAGGAGGCTAACCCCTGGAAATTGTCAAAAGTAGAGTGTAAACATATTTTCACATTTCCCGCGTCTGCCTAGCGGTGGGAGTTGGTCTGGAGTGGTCTAGGGGGTGAGGAATTTTTGTTCACTTTATCAACCTTGCCATCGTGTTCTGCAAGAATCGCTGTTTGTTTTGGCGGAAACCCTTGGCGTATGCGGTGGGCTGGGTGGCTGTATGGGCCCTTGGGATGGCGTTTCGGTTGCCTGGGTTGGATCGCCGGCCCATGCATCCGGACGAAGCCAATCAGGCCTGGAAGACCGGCCTCTTGTGGCAGACGGGGCACTATCGATATGATCCAGCCGAACACCATGGGCCAACGCTTTATTATCTGACCCTGCCGGTACTTTGGCTTGCCGGTCCAGGGGATTTCGCTCAGACTGGGGAGATCCATTATCGGCTTTTGACGGCATTAGCCGGGGGGTTCGTGGTCTGGGCAGTGCTTTTGTTTCGGAGGGTGCTGGGAGCGGGGGCAGTGCTGTTGTCGGCTGCTCTGACCGCCTTCTCGCCAGTGATGGTCTTTTACAGCCGATATTACATCCAGGAAATCCTGTTGGTTTTATTTACCTTGGGTTTTTTGGTGTGCTTAGGCCGATGGCGGCAATCCCAGACGGTAGGGGGGGCGGCGTATTGGTCGGCTCTGGCCGGTGGCTGTTTGGGTCTGATGGCGGCTACCAAAGAGACCTGGATTCTCTCTTGGGCCGCCATGCTAGTGGCTGGCCTGTTGGAACTGGTCTGGGCCAGCTGCTTGGGCCGACGGAAGCCGATGGCCATCCTTTTGGGCTTGCAATCTGATCCTCAAAGAACAAATTATCCCCCAGGCTTGGCCAAATGGGGCCTACTGGGTGGCATGGGGCTTTTGATCGCCTTTGGAGTCGCTTGGATTTTGTACACGCATGGGGGTGCCCATCCCGAAGGCTTTCGTGATGCCTGGGCAGCCTATCAGGTGTATCTGCACCGGGGCCTGGATGCTGGGCCCCATCGGCATCCACCATTTTTTTACCTGGAGCGGCTTCTAGCATATCGGGCAAAAGGAGTCTTCTGGACGGAAGGGTTTATTCTGCTATTGGCGGCAGTGGGGATCGGGTGGGCGTTTTGGCCTTGGCCCAGGCCCGGTGCCCGGGACGCTCCGCTACAAAATTCAGCAGATAAAGCTTTTGTGCGGTTTTTGAGTTTTTATACGGTGGGGTTAACGGTGCTGTATTCAGCCATTCCGTATAAAACGCCTTGGTGTGCCATGCAATTTTGGCAGGGATGGATTCTATTGGCTGGTGTAGGCGGCAATTGGCTGATCAGCTGGGCATGGCGGTTACCCAGTCGGCTGTTCTCTTGGGTGGCGGTGGCCGGGATGGCTCTGGTGCTGGTTGGCGGGGGAGGCCATTTGCTCTGGCAGAGTTGGCAAGTAAATTTTAACCCTCGGCTTTTTGCCAATGGGGAGCAGAACCCATGGGTGTATGCGCATACAGCACCCCATATCCTTCGGCTGGCCGATCGGATGGAACAATTCGCTGCCGTAGCTACAGAAGGCCATCGTATGCTGGTTCATGTGATTGTGCCGGACAATTATTGGCCATTACCCTGGTATCTGCGCCGTTTTGATCAGGAGCGGGTCGGCTACTGGGAGAATCTGGAAGCCTGGGCTGCGTGCTGCCATCGATTACCGCCCCCGCATGTGCTCATCGTGCAAGCGGAAATAGCCGATCAGCTCCAGCCCCATCTTCAAGCCTCGTATAATTCACAGATGCTTTTCCGGCTTCGTCCGGAGGTGTTTGTTCGGGTGTATGTTCGGCAAGACCTATGGGAAGCGTTTTTGAGGAGGCTCGGTTCCGGGGGGCAGTAAGGGCGGTCCTATTCAGCCGAATCGAGCAAAACATATCGAATATCGTTTTTGGTTTCCTTGCGGCACTATTCTGGTGAAGGCTGTACCTGGAGAAACCGAGGAATATTTTTGAAACATTTTTAAGCTCGACTTTGGCCAATTTTAGCTTCCTCCAGGAGGGAAAAACCTCTAACTTCTTGTAACTATTGGACTTAGGAAATTCGGTGAGCAAAAGGATGTTTCGGCGTAACTCTTGGAAGCAAAAGCAGTTAGGAAAAATGGGAAAAGTCGAGTTTTAAGAGACTGTCTGGAAATCAAGACTTGGGTCTCCCGATGGAGGTCAGATTAACCATCTCTTCCAGCAAAAGACGAGGAAAAATAGGCAGTTTCCGGATGCTAGGTAATCTCACTCCTGATCTGATTTCCCCTGGAAAAAACACATTTCCAGCCAGCCTTTAAGCTCGACTTTGGCTATTTTCCCTAAGTCCTTCTGTTTCCAGTAGTTACGATGAGACTTCCTTTTGTTCACACAATGTCCTAAGTCTAATATTGACAAAGACTTAGAGTTTTCCCCTTCCGGGAGAAGGCCTAAAACGGCAAAAGTTGAGCTAAGACGGTGTCTGAAAAGGGAGGTAGCCAAGCTTCCTTTTCCAAAGGCCGGTGAAGGTTCTGGGTAGCCTTGGTGCCAAATCCTGGCTTGTAGCTCTTCCTGATGGTGGAAACAACTTGGCAGCCCATCGATCCCAACGCTCTTTTCAGGCAGCCTCTAAGTTTCCTAGATGCCTAATTTCCTTTTCCTAAAGTATCGGAACCTCCGCATCATTCGAGGGCGATTTTATACTGTTTTAGTCTTTTCCGGATTGAGCCAATATATTTGGATTGCTAGCACTGCTAGCATCCTACACACAGACGCTCAAATGGCAGGAGTTAAAGCCTACCGAATCAAAAGTTCATAAAAGTTCCCTATATGGTCAGGATCATGGAGAGGTTACATCCATTTTCTCCAAAATGGGTCGGCCAATCCTCTTCCGCCACTCGGCTGAAGGGTTATTCTTTGTTATTACCCTTTATATCCGGCGGCAACACCTACCCGTGGTGGACACTGTGGACCCCGCTTTCTTATTATCCCTTATTACCCGGCGGCAACACCTTCAGGGGAGGAAAAACAATACGCTTAATAGACCTTTTGCGTCTTACCGGGCGCTATCTTGCGGCAGGATCAGCCTGAGTCTCGGTGAGGAGCGGTATGTTTTTCCGCCTCGACAGGAATGTTCCGGGGGGAGGTTGATGGGCTTGGGGGGCGGGGTCAGGTACAGGTAGGTTACCTAGACGGATTTTAGTTCCAGGGTTACTTGATCGGGTGGAGCGGCACCGACGGCGGCTCGGCCCAAAAGCTCCGCTTCATCCAAGGCAGACTCAATGACCAGTCGGCCGCCTAGGTACAGGCGGCGGTCGGCTTGATCGATGGTTTGACCAGGGATTTCCAGTCGAGCCCGGCCGCCTTCCACCTGCCAGCATAGCCCATCTGACTCCCACCGAAGCAATAGACGTTGACAAGGTAGGTCCGAGACCACCAGATGGGCAGGAGGACTGGCACTGACTACCAGCATGTCGGCTAGCAGGACTGCCTTAGTCAATCGATCCGGTGGCAAGTAAATAATACTGGAATTACCGGGCGACGATTCTAACACGGCACTGAGGGACCCAGTCACCGGGAGTTGGAATTGCCAGGAGCAGCTGCCACTGGCAGGGGAACCACCCAAGGTGATTTTATCACCATGGTGAATCCGCTGAGGTCCCAGAATCAGCACTCCATTGAGCCAGACCGGGCAGGCAGTGCCGTTTTGGTCAGGTAGCGGCAGGATTTGCCAACCCTGAACGTCTCGCAGGAGCAAAGCATGGCGCTGATGCACTCGGCCCAGCAGAGGCAGTTGAACATCAACCGCACGGGGGCTTCCTATACAGATCTGCCCACTACTTATCACCAAGGCCCACTCACCCAGCAGAAAAGATTGGCTTCGCTGACAAAGGGGCACAGGTTGAAGGGCACCAGCCTGGGCTGAGAAAGCCACCCCGACCGAAGCAGTCCCAAGCTTACCCGGCCCTGGACCGACAGGTATATGTTGAGCGATTTTCTGGGCCCATTCGGCCAATTCTGGAGCATGAGGGCAAAGTTTTTTTGCCTCTTGCCAATGCCGGTAGGCAGCATGGGGTTGGTTCTGGGCAAGACATTGCTCGATGCCCTCCAGATGCCGACGGTAGGTTTCGAACCGAGCGCGGATTTCTGCCCGGAGTCGATCCGCTTGCCGATCCTCTTTTAAGATATTCAACAGGTCTTGAGCAGTGTGTAAATGACCATTATCTGCTAATTGCTTGGCACGGCGGAGTTGTTCCTGACGCCACTGTTCCGCTCGCCGGCGTTTGTCCAATTGCTGCTCAATCTGGTGTTTCAGGACCAGAGCCTCGCTGTCTAGTTGGATACATTGACTGGCTAGTTGGATATGCTGGGCGGCTACTTCCAATTCGTAACTAGATTCATAGAGCCTTTTGGCCTCTGCAATCAGACGGCTTCCCACTTCTTGTAAAAGGGCCTGCACTTTCCGATGGTGTCTATCTTTAGCCCCCAGGAGCACTCGGGCCGCTTCGGCCAACAGGCCCCGCTGCAGGCAATCCCGGGCTTGGATACATTCCCGAGGATCTAAGGGCAAAATCGCCATACTGCGTCTCCTTCCTCCGGACAGCGAGGGAAAGGTTAGTCTGGCTCCATGGGGGAAAGAGCTTACCTAAACGCCTGCTGGTGAGAACGGAGTTGACCAATATAACTCTGACGGTCTTTGGGAATTGCCAGGATCAAGCTCAGGAGAGCTTCGGTCCGGCTTATCAGCCGACTCATTATCAGCAATCGGATTTAGCTCGACTTTCTGCCATTTTTAACATGTAGCGAATGCCCCACTCTCTAACTCTTTGTTGACATTAGGGTTAGGAAATTGCTTTTATAAATGAAAGGTGCTCCGTAACTTTCCATGCCAAAAGAAATTAGGGAAAATGGCAAAAGTCGAGCTTCGATCTTCTAACAAAATGAAAATCTAGATAGCTCTGAGATACCGCCTGTCCTCCCGGAGGTTGGTAGGAAAGTTGATTTTGTTAGAGGCCCTTACCACCGCCTGCCCGGACGATAGTCCGGATGCAGGAGGAGCAGAAACAGCTCCACCATTGCCTTCAATGTTTCAATAATTTCTCGGATGAACCCCGAGAGTTGCTATCCCTTTCGTATAAATAGTTTCGTCCGGCAGTTAGCCGGCATCACAGAAAGACCTACCTCTCCGTTGGGCACTAGCACTACTAGAAACCCTATATATTGGGCCAAAGAGCCCCCAAACAAAAATGGTATAAAAATAGCTCCGTTGAATTATGCAGACGTTCCTTAAATCTCGACTTGTACCATTTTTCTAACGGCTTTTGCTTCCAGGAGTTACGGCGAAAGCCCTTTTGTCCTCCCAATTTCCTATACTCCAATATTTACAAGAACTTAGAACTTTTCTCCTCTGGGAAGAAGCTAACAATGGCAAAAGTCGAGTTAAATAGTATTGCCGAGAAACCATCTGCCTATTTTAAATACAATTGCCCCCACAGGAGCCACCAACCCAGGCCGGTCAGGGTTCCTAAGACTAACAACGATCCCAGGACCACGCCGGTCCGATAATAGCCGCCAGTAGCCCGGTCCCAGCGGACCATCACCCATAGGCCCACTAACCAACCCAACAAGGTAGCCAGTGCGGCCCAGGCCAGCCATCTGGTCCGCTGCTGTTTTTGCGCATCAAGGCGATTTGCCCAACGCTCTAGCACCTGGGTGGGCACCGAAAGAGTGATCTCCTGACGTGCCACCCAGCCATGCGATTTCTCCTCCACCTGCATCTGTTGGTGTTGCCGGACCCCAGGCTGGGCCAAAAGCCAAGCATGTTCCACCACCAACCGACGAGCTGATGGCTTTTGGCCCGTTAATTGTTCCGCCCATTCACCCAGCTGTTCATACAGTTTCTGGTGAGCATTTTGTTCGGCCTCCTGGCAGGCGGCCGCCCGATCTGTCGGATGGACCCCAATATCGCCCCAGATGCGGATCGTACGAGTGCCCGGCTCCGCAGTCCCCTCCGGACTCCCTTCCGCTTGCTTTGATTGTTCTGATTTGCGGGACGAAGCCGGGGCCTGCCTTGCCTCCACCAAGGTGGTTTCGGAACTTCCTGCTCCGGGGATATCCAGAGAGGCTGCCAAGCAACTGCTCCCCCAAACAAACCCAACCATGGCACTCAGGCCCACTGCGAATATCTGGCTGAGATTTCTTCGGAAGCAGTCCATAGCAGCCACCTTCCTGAAGGGGGATGCTTTTACCTAACATCCGTCCTGCATAGCCTCCGGAAAGACTTCTTGAAAAATACTATCCCTTGCCCGCAGAGGCTAAAGCATCTCTAGCTACCAGGGGAAGAAGACTATCTGCCCAGAGGCTGCCTAGCAGACAAGGGTGGGGACTTTGAATGCCCCTCTACCTCATACTCTCCTTCAATCCTGCCTAGGAGAGGAGTCTGGCTAGAGGTCCTCCAGAATTAGATCTTTGCCGGGGTTTTAAGTCTGCTTGGAGTCGGAGGCTGGTTGGCTTTTCTCCTTCGGTCCAAATAGCTCGTCGAACCGCTCGGTAACCGGCCGATCATCGACATCCACCGGGATTTCGCCTTCCAGCGGCTTTCGTTCAGCATCTAACATGCGTTGACTTACCCGAATGCGTTTTTCGATCTCTTGGGCCAGTTGCTTGGCTTCCGAGAGTTTGGAGGCGTCGATGCTGGCTGGGCTAGTGGCTTGGGCCGCTTCGAGCAGTTTCAGCTCCGCCTGTAACGCCTGAGCTTTGGCCACCAATTGATCATATTGGCGTCGGTATTCAGCGGCCTTTTTGCGGGCGGCTTCTAGAGTCTGTCGTCGGCTTTGCAAAAGCTGCTCCTTTGCTTTCAGCTCCGTCTCCCGCTCCTGATATACATCCATCCGCCGCTTCAGGTCCTGCTCTACCTCCGGACGGGTGTATTTGCGCCCAGCGAACTGGAACTCCGATTTGTTTTCGCCGAGAGCTTCCCGGAGTTTTCGCATTTCGGCCAATGCCTTATCTTGCTCTTCCTTCAGTTTGGCCACCTCTTTCTCCTGGTACTCGATTTCCACCTCCAATTGAGCCACAAATTTTTGGTTTTGGCGGCTTTCCGATTCTAGGTCTTTAATGGCGACATTGAGCCGCTGCAAATCAAATGCGATCGGAGTTGCATCTCGAATAGTTTCTCCGATGCCCAGCCAAGCCGTTTTAATGTAACTCCATGAGGTCGCCAGTCCCAAGCTGCTGACCACCACCGCCAGAATCCCACCGCCAATCCACCAGTGCATCGGTCGCATTGTTTCGCCCTCCTCCTAAATAAGGATCCGGTTCCCCTGTCAGGCATTGATGCGATCTAGGGAGTTGGTTCACCCCTCCGCTGGGGTGGATGCCCCTCTACCTAACTCCCCTGTCGGGGAGCCTGACTTTCCCCTCTAATTATTAGGACGAAGCCACAAAGGTTTTCTCAAAAATTTTCCCATTTTTTCTACCCACCGGAGAAGCTGGGCCCAGCAGGCCAGGAGGGGGTGCGGCTGAAATTTTGTGGGTTAACTGGGCA
>JANXAQ010000218.1 GCA_025062105.1 Thermoguttaceae bacterium | reverse complement strand
TTCCCACTTCGAATCCCTGGCCGAATTCTTTTCGAAAATGTCTCCTCTACCATGAAATTCCCAATTCCAACAGGTTTAGGCTCCTAGGCATGCCAAAGGTCTGGATGGCAACCGATGAAGCCAAGCCGGTCCCAGAGCAAGTTAACGTCCATAAAGAGGTTTTCAGAAATTACAAACCAAATTGACCCACAGAAAATTTTAGTCGCACCCTCTGTAGAGGGGGCCTTGCATCGGAACCCTTGGAAAAATAAAATCGTACTTCGATAGCCCCAGGAAAAACTCTAGCGAGCTATCCAAGCGAGTGGGGTGAATCCGTGAGAACCTATCTTTTGGGAAAATAGGAAATTTAGAGAAAATACACAACTCGTACGAACCCGAGAAAAATATTTGCTTTAAAGCCTCTAACAAAAAAGTAGATGGGTTCTCAGAGGTTGCCTCCCCCCTTGGAGGACATTGGAGGACATAGGAAACGAGGACATAGGAAACGTTTAAGAGGCTCTATTCAGCTCGACGTTTGCCATTGTTGATCTCCTGCCGAAAGTAGAAAACTTTAACTCCTTGGAATTATTGGACTTAGGAATGTGGGAAAATGTCTGAAAAACGGAGGGTTTGCCGTAACTGTTAAAGGCTGTCCGAAAAAGTATTTTCTATGATGAAAAGAGTTTTCCTTCCTCAATTCCTCAGAATCCCCAAAATTCCTGTTTTTAAGGAGTCTGAAGGGATAGGAGCCGGTCGGCTAAAACCCATGGGAAACCAGCCAAATCCCCATTTTAGGACTGCCTCCTGGAGTCAACTCAACTGAAAAATGGGTAAAATCGAGTTATTCAGGTTCCTCAGATTTACCGGAGATTATTCGGCGTAATCCCTATCAACGTTTCCTTTCTTTTTAGCCCAAGCTAAAAAGAAACGAGAACGAACGAGAGGCCTTCTATCGATCATTGGTAGGAGTGTTTTCCGTTCCTATAAAGGCCAGAGGCCTCTGGTTTTATGCCGGAGTGGCGGAATGGCAGACGCGCTGGACTCAAAATCCAGTGGCCGCAAGGCCGTGTGGGTTCAACTCCCACCTCCGGTACTTTATCCCGCTGGAAAGGGATTCTGTTCCCGAAAAGCAGCCAGCTATCTTGGAAGCCTAAGTTCGACTTTTGCTATTTTTGGTCTCCTGCCGAGGTTAACTCCTTGAGGTCATTGCAGGTAGGAAATTGGGTGAACAAAAGGGTGGCGTTGTAACTCTGGGGGACAAACAAGGCAGGAAAGGGAAAATGTCAAAAGTCGAGCTAAGTACCGTCCCGAAAAGCACTTTCTATGATGAGAGGAGGTTTCCCCCTAATTGCTAAATCCCTATTTTTAAGCACTGTAGTGGGAGGGGTCGATCAGCCCAAACCCATCGGAAACCGTCAAAATCCCACTTTCAGGAGAGCCTCTAACGGGGGATATTCAGCCGATGGAGAGGCATCCATTTTTGTTTTGGAGAATTGATAGTCTCCGAGATTACCAAATATTATTTTCCTACTTGCCCATTTTCTCCAACCGGTGGTGTCCGCAACTGTTATTTCCTTCGACTAAAGTGTTTCCAAAAGCATAAGCTACGCCGGGCATTAGGATTTGCCCAGAAGTTTCCGCATACTGAACAAAAATGAACAAAGCTGTCGCTACAAAGCTGTCGCTGCCATCCTCACCAACGCTCCCAGAGAAGGCCATTGCCGAACCGACTCTGCTGGAGGGAAGGGTTCCTGTTACCCTCGCTGTAGCCGCCAAGAGGAGACCAACGGTTAGGTTGGGCGGCGGTCGAGACCTTTGAGACCGAAGACAAAACCCCGAAGGCGGAGGGCTGAACACGAGAGAATCGCAAAATTGTTCGTCTGCCTTCTCCTCTTGTTGCATCGTGTAGCTGGCTTGGGCCCTCTGACCATTCCATCGTGCCTAGGGGAGAGGGGAGAAAAAAATAAACTAAGGAAAACTCGGTGAAATCCTGACTATATAGCTAGTAATGTGAGCAACCGAATCTATTGGGTCAGCAGTAATGGGAAGTAAAATAGTACAAAAATGTATCTTTTGAACGACGCACAGCTTCCTAACCTCTCTTACCCTATAGGAAATGGGAAAAAGGCACTCTCCCGCTAGGCAGAGGAGCAAAATCAGCTCTCTCCATTCGGGTGAATTGTTCCAGAGGAGTTGATCTGTATTTCAACCATCGATAAAACAAGCGGAGCACCTTTTCGCTCTGGTGGGCTGGCCCGGGGAGGCAAAGGAAGCCTTTGCCCTGGGCAGACGGGAACAACTGGTAGATTTTGTTAATGGTTGGTAAAGTCTTATGGCTACACGCGCAGAAAAATTTGCTGGGCTTTCAGTGGCGCTGATTACGCCGTTTCGTGACGGACAAGTGGATTACCAGGCATTACGTGCGCAGGTGGAGTTTCAGATCCAGGCGGGCACTCGATGTCTTTGTCCGGTGGGCACAACGGGTGAATCGCCCACATTGACCCATGAAGAGCATGAACAGGTGATTGCGGAGGTGGTGCAGATGGTGGCGGGCCGGGCACTGGTCATGCCGGGCACCGGTTCCAACAGCACGCACGAAGCACTTCGTCTGACCCGCTGGGCTGCCAAAGAGAAAGCAGATGCTGCTTTGGTCGTTGGCCCCTATTACAACCGCCCCACTCAGGAGGGCCTTTATCAACATTTCAAAGCTCTGGCCGAGGCCGTCGATATACCCATCTGCATTTACAATATCCCTGGACGAACTGGCCAGAACATTGCACCGGAAACTATTATTCGGTTGGCCGAACTACCCAACATTGCCATGGTCAAAGAGGCATCCGGTTCTTTGGATCAAGTCTCGCAGATCACAACTGCTACGGATTTGACGGTTCTGAGCGGTGATGATAGTTTGACGTTGCCCATTATGGCGGTAGGAGGGCGGGGAGTGATTTCTGTGGTGGGCAACATTGTGCCGCAGGATATGGCCGCCATGATTGCCGCCTTCGACGCCGGGCGGATTAGCGAGGCTTTGACCTGGCATAAACGCCTGTTTGCTCTATGTCGGGAGATGCTCAGTTTGGCCACCAATCCCATCCCGATCAAGGCGGCCATGAAGATGCTTGGCCGGGATTCCGGCGAATTGCGAATGCCGTTGGTGCCGCTTTCGGCCGACCAGGAAGCCAAACTCCGACGCATCTTAAGTGCCTACGGTCTGCCAGTAAGTGGCTAAATATATGCTGTGCCAACCACTGCTGCTGCTAGCAGGGGTATGGTACTTAGGCACTAGCTTTGGGGATGCACGGTCGGCTTTTCTGAAGATTTTGGGCTGCTAGTTGGACTATAGGAACCTCTGCAAAATCCTGAACACATAGTGAACTATATGAATTTTGATTCTATAGTCGTTTATTTCTTCTCCCCGAACAACTACTATCTATTGGGTGCGAGCTGTGCTAGCCATCTACATATTGGGTTAGAGGTGCTGTCAGCCAAAATCGTATAAAAGTATCTCCATGGATTATACAGAGATTGCTTATCACATTTTGGGAACCTCTGCAAAACCCTGAACATATAGTGAACTACATGAACTTCTGATTCGGTAGGCATTTGGCTCCCGCATCCAAACACCTACCATATATAGCCTGTTAGCAGGGCTAGCACCCTATATATTGGGCCAGATATGATGGGAACAAAAATAGTATAAAAATATATGCTCTGAATTATGCAGAGGTTCCTTTGATTTGCAGTGCTTCTAAGCTAATTTCTGAGGGCTAACATAGCTAACACCCTAGAATCTGTTGGGGTAGAAGAGCTAAACAGGTACAGATTAAAAGTTCATATAGTCCACTTTATGTTCAGGACTTTTCAGCTCGACGTTTGCCATTTTTGGTCTGCTGCCGAAAGGTAAAAGTTCCAACTCCTTCAGTTATTAGACTTAGGAAATTGAGTGAACAAAAGGAAAGGTTGTCGCGACTCCTGGAGTCAAACCAAGTTAAGAAAAATGGGAAAAACTCGAGAATAGAGGCTCTTAACTTTTTCCAACGACACTACCCCTCAGAATATAGAAGCTCTTGTACTGGGGAGTTCTTAGAATGAGGTTTAGTTCATCAGCTGATGGGAACTATCTATCTTTGCCCATCCTTCTACAGAGCGTAACTGATCGGCCCACCCGGTGCTTGACATCCGCCTGTTATTTGGTCTAGGATGCAAAAATGGGATGATTCTATGCTTTTAGGGCCCGTTCAGGGCGAGGCAGCTCTATGAGTGTTCAATGGTATGTGCTACGAGGGGACCAATCGGAGGGGCCTTTCACCTCTTCAGAGCTGAAACTGTTGGCCGACCAACGCCAAATCAGCCCAGATACCTTGGTCAAGCAGGGGATGAGTGGTCCCTGGGTGCCAGCGGGGACTATTGAGGGACTGTTTGTGGAATACCACGGGGCGAAACCGTCTCCTAGTACTGGTTCTCCACCGCCTGTACGATATGTGAAACCCAAAGAGACTAAAAAGCCCGTTTTGGCTGTCCCTCCCACATTTGCCCAAGCCGGCGCCGAAGCAGACACGGGAGCGAAAGCTCCTTTAGGGGCTGAATCTAGTGCGATGCCAGGCGCAGGAGGCCTGGCGGGGCCGGCTCTGACACAGCCGCTCGGCGTCGCTAGTCAACCGTCAGGTGCCGAATCTTCTCGGGTTAGCCGGCCAGCCCTTCAGGAACCGGCTGGTTCTGGTGGTCCGGCCCCTAGCCCTCCGGAAGAGCTTCTTTCGCCGATCTGGTATCTGCGCACGCCCGACGGCCAGCAATATGGACCAGTTAGCAAACAACAGTTGGATCAGTGGGCAGCTGAAGGCCGGGTGGGGAACGATTGTTGGCTTTGGCGGGCTGGGTGGCCGGATTGGCAAGGTGCAGGCCAGGTGTACGGGGGGCTTGGTCAGCCGTTGGCTCCCGCTTCCCTCTCTGCCCCTTCTCCCAGACATCCTCCCTCAGCCGAACCCCCACACCCAGCTGGTGGACTCTCCCCGGGCGCTGGAATCAGTCTTCAGCCGACCAAGGGCATTCTGGAAGCACCGGCCGGTTTGGTTGATCCGCAGCGATGGATCGGCCAAACCGTCGGCCATTATCAGCTCGTGCAATTGATCGGCCGTGGGCCATCGGGATTGGTTTATAAAGCCCACCACCTCGCTTTAGATCGGACGGTGGCGGTACGGCTGATCCCGACAGGAGGCGATCGTCAGCTTTTTGAGCAACTCACTCTAGGGTTGCGCGCCGCTGTCCGAGTAACCCACCCCCATCTGGTCGAAGTGTACGACATGGGCGATACGGGCGGCATAGTCTATGTGGCCATGGAACTGATGGAAGGCGGTAGTTTGGCCGATTGGATTCGCCGCTCTGGTCGGCTTCCGGCACCAGCGGTTGTGGGCATCTTCCACCAAGTGGCTCTGGCATTGGCCGCTGTGCACGGGGCGGGGCTATTGCACCGGGACATCAAACCCTCGAACATTCTTTTTACTGCCCAGGGGGTGGCTAAGTTAAGCGATCTGGGTTTGGCCGCCCTGACCGAAGCCCGACTCCGTGCTGGGCCGACAGGCATCGGTTCGACTGCCTATTACCTGGCGCCAGAGCTCTTCCAAGGCCAACCGCCTACGGTCCGTTCGGATCTTTACAGTCTGGGGGCTACTTTTTATCATGCTCTCAGCGGGCATGCTCCCGGCGAGGGCATGCCTGTGGAAGAACTGATTCGGCGACGTGGTGATGTCCCAGTGCAACCGATCGGGACATTGGTGGCCGGGTTACCCCCTATTTTAGCCATGACGATCGACCGCCTTCTGCTCAAAGATCCTAGCCTTCGATTTTCGTCGGCCAAAGAGGTTCTGGAGATGTTGGAGCGGATGGGAGGTCAGAGCATCGCTAGCGGAACAGTGGTCAAAGGCCCTGCAGCCCCATCCACCAGTCTGCCCGGACCAACTCCTTTGCCAGTACCAATTCCTCCTCCTGCAGGTCAGCCTGATACGAGCGAGGAAGGAACTCCGACATGGTGGATAAAAGTATTCTCTTTCATCCGCTCTGTTTCGTGGAAAGTTTGGCTTGGCATCGCCGGCGCCGGGCTGCTGGCTATCATCCTGGGAATCCTTCTGCTTTTCATTCTTGGGGGCGGAGAGGAGGCACCGCCTTCCGAGACTGAACCAAGTTCATCATCCCCTATTCACACCCCCATCACTCCCCCGGAGGCTCGCCTGAAATTGGGATTTTGACGTTTCCCAATAGGTTTTGGGCGAACCGGCTCTACCTTCCACGAGCATGTAAATAGAACAGTGGAGGGCGCCGAGCACTTCAGGAAAGTAAATCATTTTTCTTGTGGGAATGCAATTTCAGGACAGCCTCTAACTTCAAATGTAACTGCTACGGATGGACAACTAACAATACAGAGAAAACGGTTTGGACCATCTCAACCACTCAGTTCCCCCCTAGGTAAGTGCGGATCAGTGATTTTGTCCTTGGGAAAATGCTCGCTTAACCTGGACATCGCTTCCGCTGGAACGCCAAGAAGAATCAACCGATGTGCGGCTATTGCCGGGAGAAAAGGCCTGAAGTGCCACTCCGATTCCTCCCACATGGTTCGATACATCCTGGTTTGATCCATCCTGTGGCTGCTGAACGGGCCGGAATCCGGCTTGAGGGAAGGATTCGCTAAAAGGCTGTGGCTCTATTGAAAGGTTATCCGCAGTGTGGGGAGGTTTTGCCCATACTGGTCGGTTTTGCTTCCGTTTTAGGAGGTTTAGGCCTCCGACCGGAAAGGGTTTCAACAGAGCCACAGCATCTAAGAGTTGGCCGTCCAGGATCAAGTCTCTGAGTCGGGCTTGAGTCCCAAGGTTGGAACGATCTCCGGCGGCCGGCATTGAGCAGGAGCAGACGCTAGCTGCTGCCCCTGCTCAACAGGTACTTACCTTACCAAAATCGTCTCCATTTTTAATATACAACTCAGGCGGTCTGAAAAGGGATGAACCAGTCTTTCTTATTCCACTGGTCGATACAAAGTTGGAGGCTGTCCTAAAATCGGAATTTGGCTGGTTTGCCTTGGGTTTTTGCCGACCGGCTCCTATCCGCCAAACTCCTTAAAAACAGGGAGTTTGGGGATTCTGGGCAATTGAGGAAGGAAACCTCCTTTCATCATAGAAAATGCTTTTTCGGACGGCCTCTTAGCTCGACTTTTGCCATTTTTTGTAACTTCTTTTATTTCAAGGGCTTAGCTTTTGAGGATTTTTTGTTCAGCAATGTTCCTAACTCCAATATTCTTAGAGGGTTAGAGCATCCAAAGGGGATGCCTCCCTAGAAAATGGCAAAAGTCGAGCTTTTTTGCCATTTTTGCAAGTGCTTGTATTTCAAAGACTTAAGTTTTCAGGATTCTTTGTTCAGTAAATTTCCTAACTCCAAGATTTTCAAACGGTTAGAACATCCAACGGAGTCTGGAGCCCAGAAATTGGCAAAAGTCGAGCTTAGGGGAGCTAAAGTATTCACATTTTGGGCGGTGCCGCTCTTGGCTCGATTTTTGGCATTTTAGACCTTCTCACGGAAGGGGAAAACTGTAAGTCCTTGTAACTATTGGACTTAGGAAATTGTGGGCATACTGGAGACAAAAGGAGTTAGGGAAAATGACAAAAGTCGAACTTAGAGACTGTCTGAAAATTAAGGCATACAGCGGTTTGCCACGACATCGCTCAGCAAATTGCCTTTGCACCACCGCTAAAAACAAGAGTTGCCTTCCCATCGGAGCAAAGGACTCTCCCTACCTTGTAGGTTAAAAGGCTTTTTTCAGACAGCCTCTTAGTGAGAGAAACAACTTGGAAGTCGAATGAGTCAAAAATCTCTTTTCAGACGGCCTCTGGCTCCGTTGAAACCTTTGCGGTCCGAGTACCGATCCCCCCAACACTGCACCAAAATCAACGAGTATAGGCAAAACCTCCTCAGGTTCCGGACAACCTTTCACCAGAGCCACAGCCTCTATAAAAGAGGGGGTCATAGTTCTGCTAGTTTGGATAGGAGGCTCCATAAGGGAGATGACTAACGTCTAACAAAATGAAACTCCACAGAAAGCGGGTGTTTTTTGCCGCCCATAAAGAGGGAAACAAGTTCATTTTGTTAGAAGCTCTATTGGTAGTTTTTCTGGTTTTGCTTGGGCTTTCTCTCTTACATTTAAATTGGGAGACCAGAAGGCTTAACAAAAAAGGAATCTGGGGACGGGTTCGAAAGCCTTCGGTGACGAAGTCTGTTTCTATCAAAGAGCGACCTTGGTTTAGAATGGTTATAATATAATAATAGGTAAGATAAAAATAATAGATAGTAAGATAAAAAAGAGTCATTTTGGGAGGTAATTCTTCGGGGGAAGAGACCCACGTTCCGTAGTATTGCTGCGATAGGAAGAATGCAGTTCGACAAAAGCAGTGAAGAAAAAATCTGTCTTCTTGATGGTGCGGGATGATAGATGATAATGGATGGTAGCTTTTGGGACAAAAATAAACATCTTTCTCTATTCGGTCGAAGTACTACTTGCCGGTAAAGTGCCTCAATAAAACGGAGAAAGCAGATGCGAAGCAAAGAATGGAAATCAATATATATTTACCGAACCCTGCCGAGCAGGAGAAAACCTAGGACGATGCTGCTGATTGGGTTACTTTTTGTGGGGCTACTTGTTGTGGGGGAAGGTAGAGATTGGCTGTGGACGGAGGCTGGGGTGATTGGTGCCCAGTGTTGGGATCTAGAAGAAGCAGCTCATGGTGTGGGGGCTAGAGCCGAGGAAGCCAATCCTCTGGACCAGCCGAGTTCGGAGCCCGCTGTGCCAAACCAGCCGGCACAGGCCTCCGCAGAAGAGTCGAAAAAAGAAAAACAGCCTTCTTCCGGGCAAACCCAGTCTGGATCCGACTCTTCTGGTTCTTCGGCATCCGAGCAGGAACCGGTTCGCAGCACTAAGGAGGTCGAGAAACCAAAATCTCCAGCGACCGATGTTAGTGTCAGTGCGGCGCAGATCGCTCAGTGGATCGAGCAGTTGGGCCATGATTCGTATCAGGTGCGGGAGAAGGCCAGTGCGGAGCTTGCCCGGGCTGGTTTAGCGGCGGCTGATGCTCTAAAAGCGGCACTGCGTCATCCGGACTTGGAAGTACGGCGGCGTGCGCGGTGGATTTTGGCGCAGGTGCTGGAGACGGACCATCGGCAACGAGTGGAACAATTTTTGGCCGATCCGACCGGCAGCCCCGAGCATCCATTGCCTTTATGGAAACGGTATCGGGAGTTGGTCGGCTATGATGAGGGGGCTAGGAAACTATTTGCCACCATGCAACGGGCTGAGCCTGCTATGTTGGAGGCGGTGGAAACGGGCGGCTCGGCGGCGGTAGAGGGTGTTCGAATCCGTCTTCAGCAGATCATTCAGCGGATGCAGTTTCCCGGCGCCATCCCTTATCAGCCTTCTCTGGGTAGTAGTGCTGCCTTTTTATTTGTTACTGCTCTTCCTGAACTGGAGCTTCCTGCAGATATAGCGGAAGGTCATATTCATAATCTGGTCCATCAGCAAGGGTTTCAGCAATTGCTTCATGGTCCGGATACGTTAGAGAAGGCGGCTGCCCGTCGGCTGCTGGGCCTATGGATTCTCCGGCCTCTGGGGCCTCAAGCGGTGCAGACTGGGCAGCTACACAGTCGGCTCCAATTGGCCATGCAATATCGAGTGCCGGAAGGGTTGCTGTTGGCGGTGGAGTTTTTGCGGACCAAGGAAAAGGTCCAAGCCCATGGCTATATGTATGCCCAGGCAGTAAGTGCATTAGGCCTTCTGGGTGGGAAAAATTATGCGGAGCATTTGGTTCCCCTTTTGGAGGAACGCCAAGAGTGCCTTCGGATTGGGATTAATAATAAGCAGGTTAGTGTAGAAGTACGGGATGTGGCATTGGCCTGGCTAGTGCATCTGACGGATCAGAAACATGTGGACTATTGGATGCCGGAAGCGGCTCAGGAGTTTGAGCGGCTTCGACAGATCCAGCAGTACTTTCCGAACTTTGCTGCTTTCCGATATTCTGAAGGGGCCAATCGAGAGGAAGCCATCAAAAAGTTCAAGACTTGGTTAGCGGAACATCCGTTGCCCAAATCGCCGGAGTTGCCCAAACGACCCGAGGTGCCCAAACCAGCCAAAGAAAAATCGGTCCAGAACGAAAGGGTTCAGCTCCCTTTGGCCGCTGCTGGTCCCAGACAAGCTCGTCAACCCAATCCTTTGGCACAGCATCCGGAAATCCTGAACAACAAGCCGAACTTTTTCCTGCCCCGAGCGGATCGCTTGCTCGTGCGTACTTTGGGCCATGCCCAGGAGGCTATCCATCAAAACCGGTTTGCCGAGGCCGTCCGCATCCTGGGTGAAATTCTGGCCTCAGAAGAGGACTATACCTTCCAGCCGGACCCCGGAGAACCATTGTATCGAACTGTCAAAGCGGAGGCGGCCCGGCTGCTGAGCCAACTGCCCCCCGAAGGACTCCAATTGTATCAGGGGTTGTATGAACCTCGGGCCAGAAAAACGCTTCAGGAAGCCGTAGGCGAGGGCCACCTCCAGAAGCTGCAAACCGTGGTGGACCGATTCTTCTTCACCCGTTCAGGTGCTGAGGCATTGTATCTTATGGGACGGGCTTTTTTGGATCGGGGGCAGCCGAGCCAGGCCGCCTTGGCAGCCAAACGTCTGCGCAGACATCCGCTGGCCGAAGACTTCGAACCGATGCTCTCCCTTCTAGAAGCTATCGGATGGTATCGGGCCGGCGAGCTTTCAGCGGCGGAAACAGCCCTGGGGCTGATCCCTCTGCAGATGTGCGGAAAAACAGTTATATGGGCTGGCCAACAAGACAAACTCTTCCTTCAGCCGTCCGAACGAATTGACTGGCTTCGGACAAGGCTGATCCAGGCACAATCAAGGGGCAACGATGAAAGATGGTCTCTGGCTCACATAAACTCTGCTTCCCATCCTTCCACCCAGCTGGGCATGCCGTATTTAAAGCCAGTGGCCCATTGGCCTGTATGCCCAGAGCCGATCTTGGCCGATCTGGTGAAACAGATCCGACGTGAGCTCCAAGAGGAGTTCCGCCCCGCTTTGGTGCAACTGAGACCGTTAATGGCAGAAGGAAAGGTGGTTTTTTATACATCTACCCAATTACAAGCCGTCGATCTGGTGACCGGCCAGTTGGCTTGGGTTGCCCCATTGGAAGATCCGCTTCGACTTTTCTTGCAGCCGTATGAGAAACTTCTTCATTCAACTCCACCCCCTAGCTCCTCCCCAACCGATCAGCCCCAGGGAGACTCTCGGCCGACCAAACTGGGCCGAATCTTAGCTGGCCTATTCACTAGACAATTGAGAAGTGCACGTGCCTCGATCCTTCAACAATCCGAGTGGGACGAAAGCAATCTGTCGGTCGAGCGACTCCGGGAGATTTTGATCGAGGGACTCCACGAGCGATTTTGGGGAGAAACCGGATTTGGACTTTTGTCTAGCGATGGCCGAAGAGTCTACGGCCTGGAAGACATCCCCTTTCGGTTTCCGGTTCAATTTCAGCGGGTAGTGGTTACGGCCGATGGCCGACGTAGACCTGAACCTTATGTACAGAAAAACTATAATCTGCTCGTGGCCTATGACCTGCAAACCGGCAAAGCCCTCTGGGAGCTGGGTGGCCCGCCGGATGTGGAAGGCATGAAATTGGCCGGCGCTTATTTTCTCGGTCCGCCATTTCCCCTTGGTGGCCGATTATATGTGGTAGCCTTGATCGACGAAGAAACGCAGCTTTTGGAATTGGCTGCTGAAACAGGCCTGGTCTTAAGTCGGTTGAGGTTGTCAGCTAAACAGTCCGACTCCCAGCCTCAGCAAGCGCTGCTAATGGCTATGGGAATCCCTCTGGACCGAGTTCGGGGGGGAGAGTTGCCTCATTCTATGCCGGCTTATGCCGATGGCATTTTGGTTTGCCGAACCGCCGACAATCACTATGTGGCTGTAGATCTGATGACCCGATCCATCCGCTGGATTTATGAAGCCGCTCAAGAGGAAGAGGAGCTGTCGGGGCCGGCAGGTATCTTTGGCCTGGTTCCAGCCGCTATCCGACGAGCCTATGCTGCCTGGAAACAGCAGGATGATCGCTGGTTGGACACAGGCATTCTCATTGGGGAAGGATATGTGGTGCTTACTCCGCCGTCCGCTGACAAACTTATTTGTCTTCGGCTCGTTGATGGGCATCGGCAATGGAGCGTGTCTCGGCGGGATGGCCTGTTTGTGGCGGCAGTGGCCGACGGCAAGGTGGTGGTAGTCGGCCGGGAGGGGCTATGGGCGGTTCGACTCGAAGATGGACAACCGGCCTGGGCCACCGGTTCCATAGCTTGGCCTGCTGGATCGCTCCCGGCTGGCCGAGGGTATCGAAAGGACAGATATTACTATCTGCCTCTTACCACCGCCGAAGTGGCGGCATTTGATCTGGAGGGTGGTCGGCTGGTGGCTCGAAGCCGATCTCCACAACAAATCATCCCCGGAAACCTGGTAGCAGGCAATGCCGTCATCCTCTCTCAGGATGTCGATGGGCTGTACCGCTGGGAGATTTTGGACCATCGGGCAAAACAGACTCAGACCTGCCTAACTCAATCGCCTCACGATCCTCAAGCCCTGCTCGACCATGCGGAGGTCCTCTTGGCCCAGGGCCAATGGCAAAACTGCTTGGACCTGCTCCAGCAAGCTAAACCGGCCCTGGGGCCATCAGCCCAAACTCAGGCCAAATTCCAAAAACTGGTGGCTGACGCCGCTCAAGACGGTTTGCTATTAGACCCCCCTGGGCTATTAGCCCGCTTGGAACAGATCGAACAGCTCCGTACAGAAGGGGATCTGCAAACGTACTTGACACAGCTTTTGGCCCAGGCTTATCGCCAGCAAGGCCAAATCGAAACGGCCTTTGACAGATACCTAAGTCTGCTCCGCCAGACTGACAAGCTCAGCGAACGTCACCAACGTCTCAGCACGGGGCATACGGTTCGGCAAGATCGGTTGCTGGCCGCCCAACTGGCCGAACTCTATCGCCAAGCTCCTCCGGAACTGCGAACCAAACTGGAGACAAAAATCCACTTTTGGAAGCAACCGGATCGGCTAGAAGACTTTCTGCGGTATTTTGCCTTTCATCCTGAGACGCAGCATGTCCGACTGGAATTGGCCCACCGATATGTGGAGGCCGGTCGGTTCTTGGAGGCGGAATGGCTCCTGCAATCGGTTTTTGAACAGGCAGAGCCCGCCAAGCAACGATTGGCAGCAGTCCGACTTGCCGAGCTGTACCGAAAAACAGGCCGGCATGAGGCGGCAGCCGCTGTATATCGGCTTTTGGCCGGGCCTTGGGCCAATCTGGTCTGCGCTGACGGTAAAACCGGCCGACAATTGCTCGAAGCTTTACCTACCGAAGATCCGGTTCAGACCCTGTTAGCTGCTAAAGACCCCTGGCCACTCCAGCCGATAAAGGTCGAATCCATCTCGAAACCCTTTGCCCACCGATATGGGTTTTCACTGAATATGATGAAAAGAACTTCTTTCGCTCCGGCCTTGACCTTCCGGTTCGATCCAAATCAACATCATCTGGAAATCGGGCACCCCTCGGGAAAAAAGACGGAACCCATCAGTATTTCTCGGCCTCCCATCCAGCTCGGTATCAATCATAATCTCTATAGCTACTCTCAAGGAGTACTCCGAGGGCATACACTTATCGCCTGGCTAGGCAACTTAGTAGCCGGTGTGGATTTGCTCTCCGAGCCGCGCAGAAACCTCTGGATCCAGCCTATCCAATCAGCCCAATCTCCTCATCCGCTATTTGGGATGGTTGTCTTGGGAGGACAACGTCCACTTCGGCAATCTAGCCCTTTCTTAGCCAACGAACCTCTCCCACTGGTAGTTACATCGCATACGGTCTGCTTCCAACAGGATCGGAAATTGGTGGCCGTAGATCCCTTAAAGGCTAGCGAACACCAACCGCTGTGGAGCCGAACGGACCTGCCCGAACAGGCCGATCTATTCGGCGATGAGGAGGTACTGTTGGTAACTGGCCCCGGCCAACAGGAAGCCACCGTCCTGAGCACTTTGGATGGCAGCCGGTTGGGCACGCGACGTGTGCCGCCGATGAAAAACCGCCTCCTGGTCTGGGGCCGACGGGTGCTCTGCTGGAAATCAGAACAGCAAGCTTGCCAAGCTCTGTTAGAGGACCCATGGAAACAGCAAATCCTCTGGAAACGAGATTTTCCAGCCAAAAGTCAGCCCTGGCCCCTCGTCGATGAGGGTCGATTGGCCGTCTTGGCCCCCTCCGGAGTTTTGGTCCTGCTAGATCTCGAAACCGGCCAAGACGTGTTCCAGACTTCGGTCGATCCAGAACCCAATCTGGATAACATCGTTGTCTTGACCGCTAGCAACCGCTATTTTGTCCTCGCCAATCGCCCCTTCCAACCCACCGGCCCCATCTTCGTCAGCCGACAGCTGCCCGACGCCATCCCCGTGCACGGTCGGCTGACCGCCTTAGACCGCCAGACGGCTCAACCACTTTGGAGCACCGAAGTGCTAGAACAAACCCTCCGACTGGATCAGCCCGGAGATTTACCTATCCTAGTCTTCTATAACATCTCCTACCGACAAGGAACAAATCCCCGGGGGGATATTGTTACTCAACCTTGGGAAAACCTTCTTTGTCTGGATGTGCGTACTGGGGCCGTTGTCCACCAAAGCAGCAAAATGGGTGTTGGCGGATTCGGCTATGAAATCACCGCCCAGCCACAAGATCGCACCATCTCCATCAGCACACTACGAGAAACGGTTCGACTGCGATTTGGCAGTCCGTAATATTTCCGGCCTCACTTCCGCCAATGCAGACTTTACAAAGACCAAGCTTGACTTTTGCCATTTTGCGGAGGCAGCTTCCTGGGGATGTTCTAACTCTTTGAAAATATCGGCGTTAGGAAATTTTCTGAACAAATCAAACCCTAATTCTTTGAAATAAAAGAAGTTGCGAAAATGGCAAAAGCCAAGCTTAGGGAAAGCTGTTCGAACTAGGATGCCCCCTACTGTTTTTTGGGCAAAAATCCCTGGTTGCGGAGCCAGGCTTCGCAAAGCAGCGGCCATTGATTGGTTCCGGGGATATCTTTTGCTAACCCCAAGCCATGTCGGCCGGTCCGGAAGATGTGCAATTCGGCAGGTACCCCAACTCGTCGGCAGGCCAAATAAAACAGCACGCTATTTTCCGGCGGTACCGCCTTGTCTTCATCGGTATGCCAGAGGAAAGTTGGCGGTGTATCTTTGGTTACCTGCTTTTCGTTCGACAAACTTCGGACCAATTCTTCCGGCGGATCTTTACCCAAAAGATTCTCCTGAGAACCCCGATGAGTAATCGGCTCACCCAGAACAATCACCGCATAACAAAGGATGGCAAAATCGGGTCGGCAACTCACCCGTTCCACCGGATCGGTCCCCTGGGGATTACCGGCGTCGAAATGTGTAGCTACCGTCGAGGCTAAATGGCCCCCAGCCGAGAAACCCATAATCCCAATCCGGTTCGGCTCCAGAAAGTACTCGGCTGCATGGGCACGTACATATCGGATGGCCCGTTGGGCGTCCTGCAATGGAGCTGGATGCCGGTAGCCCCGCTTCTGGTGCCGATAATCCAAGATAAAACCAGCTACTCCTATGGAATTAAACCAGGCGGCGATTTGATGCCCCTCATGCTCCATTGCAGTAAATCCATAGCCTCCTCCAGGACAGATAACCACCCCCGTACCTGTCCGGTTCTCTTTAGGTGCCGGATAGATAGTCAAGGTAGGACGGAAGTCATCTGGCCCGCCTCGAGCACCCGGCGCCCCGGCAGGCCAAAGTTCGATGGTTTTTATTTCATGTGCTCCAGCCACCCCAACCCAACAGGCCAATCCCCCTACCCAGAACACCGCAAACAGCAAAGTCCCTAAACCCACGCCGCGCCTGTTGAGCAGAACTCCGCCCAAACTCCATTCTTTTTTCTCCACAAAAGAGCCTTTCTCCCTTTCATCTGCCACAGGGTGCCGTCTTTCCGGTCCTAGCCAAGCCATTGCGCACCTCCTTTTGGGATTTTGGACTACAGATGGTTTTGCAGTATTTGCCATTAAAAAAGGGGTAAGACTACATGAATACGGGATAATGACTCGCTTAGAAAGAACCCAGAGGTTACTTGAAACACTGTGGCGGAATTGCACAAAAATATAGGCAGAATGACTCTAACCCCTCGAATTTCAGGTTGACACAGCACTTAGCCGTTTTCCTATATGAGCCCTAAAATCCTCAGAGGCTGTCCTAAAAATGATGAAAAAGGCGGTTTCCTTCCTAAATTCCCCAGACTCCCCAAAATCCCTGTTTTTAAGAAGTCTGAAAGGGTAGGAGCCGGTCAGCCAAAACCCATTGGAAACCGCCACTCTCAACTTCCAGGACTGCTCCTCACAGAGCTAAACGCCTGCAAAACTCCTGTCAGAAACTTATGGCACCTGTAATCTTGGAATCTGGAATACCAGCTCCTTGTTTGTTAGAGATCCCAGCAAAAGGAGTTCAATTGGATTGAATACTACCTATCTTCTCCATCTCTCCTACACGGACCACAAAAATCTAGCCACTTGTTATTTTGGAGAAAATAGATGAATTGGTCAATTTTGTTTAGAAAGATGAGGGATTGATAGATGTAGATCTTTCTTGCCTATATTGCCTATTTTCTCTATTCCACGTTTTAAATAACCTTTTGGGATTTGCCTTAGCTGATATTCCATCTGCTAAAAGGCTTAAGAGCCTCTAACGCTTTGTTGAAAGGTTGCCCGCATTTTGGAGTGGTTTAGCCATACTGGTCGCTTTTGCTCCAGTTTTGGTAGGTTTAGGCGTCCGACCGAAAAGGGTTTCAACAGAGCCAGCTTCTAACAAAATGAAACTTCCTAAAAGCGGAGAACCAGTTTGCCGCTCCTCCAGAGGGAAGTAAGCTTATTTTGTTAGAAGCGTTTCGCTCCCTTTTGCCGTTTTTAGCCTCCTGCCAAATGGGCTCGCTGTTATACACAAGTTGGCGTTGAAGCGTTCGACCTTCACTTTAGGCAAATCCCAAAAGCTCGTTGAACAACACAGAATGGATAAAATAGGAGATCTAGCTAAGACAGTCTATAAGACTAAAACACTTTTTGCCCTTGGAAGGGATCTTTCCTAAATGCTGCCATTTCTCCAAAGGAACAATTAGCTTCTTTTGAAAGCTTCGTTATTCTCCTGTTTGGGGCAATCATTTGCTGCTGTGAGAATGGAAAATACCTCCCAAAAATGTGTATAACATCCAGGCCAAATGGGGGAGACGTTCTAAGCCCATTGTAACCATTGGAGTTAGGAAATTGTGTGAAAAGTGTTATTGTAACTCCGGGAGGCAAACCAAGTTGGGCAAAATGGCAAAACTCGAGCTTAAATAATAGCGCTTCCCCATGGCCAGCCGGATGTTCCGCAAACCGGTAGAAATCTTGGTGGGCGTTTATTCTGCCAATAGGCTGAACTTATGAATTGTTTCTTCTCGATAGGTTTGGCCTGGCCGAAGTAGGGTGGATGGATAACTAGGCCGATTAGGTGAATCAGGGAAATGCTGGGTTTCCAAGCAGAAACCGGCATGTTTGGGATAATTGTGGCGACCTGCCCGAAGAGAGCCATCTAAAAAATTACCAGTGTAAAATTGAACACCTGGCTGGGTAGTATAGACTTCCATCACTCGGCCACTTTTGGGCTCTACCACTCGGGCCGCCAAGCTCATCTTGCCCGGGGCATCTTTTCGAAGCACATAGCAGTGGTCATATCCGCCCCCAGGAACCTGATGGATCCGAGAACCAATAGTTTTGGGCTCGGTAAGAAAATCCATGGCTGTGCCGAAGACCGGTTCCGGATCACCCAGCGGAATCAGCTCTTTATCCACCGGAAGATATTTATCCGCATTTAGCATCATGATATGGTCCAGAATGGTTCCGGCGCCTGCCCCGGCAAGGTTCCAATAGGCATGGTTGCAAATGTTCACATGTGTCGGTTTATCTGTAGTGGCTTCAAAAATCATGCGGAGTTCATTTTGGTTGGTGAGGATGTAGGTCGCTTTCACTTGGAGGGTCCCAGGATAATTTTCGTCCCCGTCCGGACTTGTATGGGAAAAGGCGACGCCAACAAAGTCCTCGCCCTGGATCGGCTCAGCCCGCCAAACGTATTTATCGAATCCTTTCCGTCCCCCATGGATGTGATGCCGATTGTTATTGGTCGCCAGTTGATACGTAACTCCTTCGATCGTAAACCGTCCAAAGGCGATCCGGTTGGCGTATCGGCCCACCGTAGAACCAAAAAATGGATGCCCTTTTAAGTAATCTTCCAAGGTATCCAAATAAAGAGTAATATTGTCCACTTTGCCCTGCCGGTCCGGCACTTCCACCGCAGTAATAGTGGCTCCATAGCTCATCAGTTTTACCCGCAGGCCATTTCGGTTGCTCAATATGTACAAATCAACCTGCTTCCCTTCCACTTTACCAAACGGCTCCTGTCTCAGTTCCATAGTCCCAGTTCCTTCAATCGTACGAAGTTTTGGCGAAGGCAGGGCAGGACGATCAGATAGCCCCTGTTCTCCGGCCACCGCTACTATCCCACATCCTGCCCACCATACTACCCCGAACCACCTTACTAGCAAAGTCCCCCACATGACCACTCTCCTCCTTTATAAGTTTCTGAATTTCCAATGAAAGCTCTCCTCCGTCAAAACTGAGATTTTCCCGGATTTTCCGAAAAAGTCCTCTATAGGTTATGCAAAGTTCCATAAGCAAGGCAAAGAGGGTGCGGCTGTAATTCTGTGGGAAAATTGGGCAAACTAGACAATATAGGCCAAACAAGCCCTACCCCCGAAAGCCGACTTTGCACAGAACCTACTCATTTTACTTCCAGATATCCACACCTAAACTCCTTCCAGCAACTCATAGCCCCTGGACTATGGAATCCGGAGCTTTTTGTTCTGACAGATGCCAGTGGGAGGGCCGGTTCGATGGGCCTGGCCATGATCTATGGTTCCCCAACTCTTCTAGCCTGACCACAAAAAATCAGCCGCACCCGGAAAAGATACCCAGATACGGGAATCGCTTCTATTCTACTATCGGTTCGGTATGAAGAAATAGTAACCCAGGTAGAATTTAATAGAAGGATTTTTTACACCATTTGGCTTCTCCCCACTTCGGACAAAATATACCAAACTACAGCACTGCTAGCTATTCCCATCATAGTCGGTTTTGGGATGGAGTCTTATACCGATCGAATCAAAAGTATGCTCTGGTTTTTGCACAGGTTTTAAATATCCTCCGAATGCAGTCGGTAGGGGGCCAAGATCAGTTTCTCCCACCCAGGAATCGGCTCAAGGCAAAGAAATATCCTCCCAATGCAGGAGTTGGACTTTTGGCTTTTCCAGACTCCAGCCCCTGAATGTTCTTAGGCTCAACCCTTGTCATTTTTGTCTAACTCGGTTTACTCCAGGCGTTAGGGGAGCGGTCTTTTAGCTCACATAATTTCCTAACTCCAATAATGTCAAGGAGTTAAAGCTTTCCCATTTCCCCAGGAGGCTGCTCTGTTGAATCCGTTTCCGGTCGGAGGTCTAAACCCACCAAAACTGAAGCAAAACCGACCACCATGGGCAAAACCTCCCAGACTGCAAACAACCATTCAACAGAGCCCAGGAGGCTCAGAATGGCAAAACTCGAGCTGGATAAGGCCCCTCTGATTGGTAATTTAAATACGGAACCACGGCAAAATACTGAATATATAGTGAACTTTGTCAATATTTGATTCTCTACCCGTCGGTTGTCCTACCCGGGCACCTACTATCTATTGGGTGCTATAATTTTAGCACCTCTATATGTTGTGTTAGAGGGGGGACCAGCAAAAATGGTATAAAAATATCCCTTTTCAATTATGCAGAGGTTCCATCCCAATCAAATCCCCAGTGGTGAGGGATTTCTGAGGCAGTAGGCAGCAACGCTAATCCCTTCGAGCCCCCTACGGATTCTCCTAGGGAAGAGCAGCGTCACAGGATACCGTTTTTTCTATAAGGGGGGATCGCTCTCTCCGAGCAGAAACCGCCTCTTATAAGGAACACTCCTACTTTCCCACGGATTCTTACTGATTCCTCTGGTTAACTTTTGGTGTACGCAGAAAATCGAGGTAAGCAGAACCATCCCAAAACAACAGGAGGTTCGCAACTGAACTTGGACAGCCAACTACCAAAGGAACCTCTGCAAAATCCTGAACATGTAGGGAACTTTATGGACTTTTGATTCTATAGCCGTTTGGTTCTTCTATCCGAACACCTACTATCTATTGGGTGCTAGGAATGCCGAAGCTCTATATGTTGTGTTAGAGGAAGGGCATCGAAAATGGTATAAAAATATCCCCTTTGAATTATGCAGAGGTTCCCAAATTAACAGCCTCTAACAAAACCACCTTGCTTCCCAGCCTCCAAGTCGGCTGGGAATACTCGAGAACCATCATTTTGTTAGAGGTTTTAGATGATGCCCTATCTGCGGTGCCCTGAAATGGGCTAGCAGACTGGAATGGGCTAGCAGAAAAGTTCTTACTGATTGATCTATGGATGACAGAAGCTCTATGGAAAGGTTGGCCGCGGGCTGGGGAGATTTGTCCATGCCGGTCGGTTTTGCGCTAGTTCTGGCGGGTTTCGGCCTCCGACCGGAAATAGTTTCACTAGAGCCAATAACAAACGAAAGTCCCTCTGTAAAAGCCTGAACATATAGCTAATCAATTATATGAATGGCCACCTTCAATATCTGCTATCTATATGTAGGCTGGCAGTAGCGCTAGGAAGCCTATATATATAGCTTCAGAGGCAGCGGAACCAAAACGGTATAGAAATATTCCTCAAAATGAGGGAGAGGTTCTTAAACCTTCACTGTGGCCATTTTCCCTAACTTGTTTTGTCGCGGGGTGTTGCGATGATCCTCTTTTCGTTCACCAATTTCTTAATTCCGATAAATCCAAGGAGTTAGAACACTGACCTTTCGGCAGGATGTCAAAAATAGCAAAAGTCGCGTTAAAATTGGTCCTCTCCCAAAAGCTCAAAAAAAATACCATAACTGTGGAAGATTGGAAGGCTTTGGGTAGTAATTGAAGAATCAATAATGATCGAACGTATCCATAACGGATAACGAAACTGCATTCCTGGAGTCTTTTAAGCTCGAAGATATCCATTTTTCCTCACTGCCTTTACCTCCTATAGTTGCAGGGAAAGCCCGTTTCGCTCACCTAATTTCCTAAGTCCAGTAACTACGCAGTAAGTACAAGGAGTAGAGCATTCCTTTTCCAAGGCGAGGGTAAGAATGACCAAAGTCAAGTTGAGCGTCCGCGCTAACCAAGGCAGTGCGTGCCCAAAGAAAAGTCATGTTGTTTTTCGCTACCAAGCTTGGGATAACAAAATGACTCCTTGGGTAGCAAGTTCCTAACATTCAGCTATAGGGAGTGGGGAGAGGAGTTTTCTCCAACCCTCCGGTCCCCCGCTCCACCAAGTACAAAAGGAGCGCAACCAGGGCCTCTGCCTGAGCCGGGAGCCAAACCATGGACAAAAAACCTTCCTCCGTCTGGTGGATATGGTGTTGGCTGGCATTACCATGGGGCAGTTGGTTTTTGGTGCATGTGGCGATGCAGTACTTTTTGCACCTGCCGCCTAGCCCTCGGGTAGGCTTACCCCATCTGATGCCCGTGGTCCTAGAGCAAACCGGCCTTCCAGCCTCTGACCTGCCTGGTACCTTTGCCCCTGTTTCTCCAGGGGAGAGTGGAATAGGGCCCCTGATTCCTCCTGCTGCGCAGGCTCCGCTCTTCCGCGGTGGGTAGAAGGAGGAAACGTTGCAAAATCTTGAACATTGCGTGACTTTATACATCTTAGATTCGGTAGGGATTGGCCCGCTCTATTTAAAGCCCACTATGTGTAGGTTGGAGGAGTGCTGGCCAGTTTATAGATTGGGATAGATGTGGAGGGCGTCGAAATAGGCCAAAATATCTTCTTTGAATTACGAAGAGGTCCGGGATAAAAATAAGCCCCCCATTCAGCTGACGTCTTCGGCAAAAATAGCAAAACTGGCTGGGACAAGCGGTTAGAGAAATGAACTTTCCGGCGCTCCGACCTGCGATAGGGGTGAAAGAGGGGAGTCGCCGTACTTCGGCTTTAAACCGTTTTCTGGACCGGCGCCCAGGGATCTGGCGGCGGTACAGCAGGATCGGCCTGCCAGGTCTCTGTCCAAAGGCAGCCTGCCCAGGAAAGGCCCACGCCATAGCCGATCAGCATCGAACGCCGTCCCGGCCGAAGCTGCCCACAGGCTCGTAGATCATAGATCAAAAACGGTACCGTCGAAGAGACCGTATTACCATAGTTTTCCAAGTTGATAGGGACTTGGCTTTCAGCCAGATGGAGTCGATGCCGAAGTTGTTCTAGCATCACGGCCGTGGCCTGATGCATCAGGAAAAAGTCGATCTGTTCCCGGCACAGACCGGTTTGGCGGAGAATCTGTTCGACCATGGGGGGGACCACATGGAGAGTAAATTTGACTAGTTCTGGGCCGTCCATAAACAGTCGGCTTGGCCAGCGTTGGCGTTTGGAAGGACGGAGGGCTTGCTCCGGTTTCCTGGCCCCGCCGTCGGCCACTATCAGAGTGGCTCCTCCCCGGCCATCGGTGCCAAACACAAAGGCTTCTAAAGAACGGGTGGGCCGAGCTTCTACCAAGGTAGCTGCTGCCCCATCGCCAAAAATGGTGCGAAGCGAGCGATCCGTCGGGTGGATGTATTTGGAGTAAGTCTCTGCAGTGATCAAAAGTACCCTCTGTGCTGCCCCGCTTTGGATCAACCCATCGGCCAATGCCAAACCATACACAAACCCAGAACAACCCAGGTTAAAATCCAACGCACCACAACGGGTCGGCAACCCAAGCCGAGCTTGCATTAGACAAGCCGTCGTCGGCAACGGATAGTCCGGTGTCTGCGTGCACAAAAGCAAAAAGTCAATCGTCGAACGATCAATCCCATAGGCCCGAAACAGTTTCTCCGCCGCAGCTACCCCCAGATCCGAAGCACATTCCTCCGGTGCTGCTATATACCGGCGACGAATCCCCGTCTTCTCATAAATGGCTGCCATATTCCATTTGGGAAACTCGGCCGCAAGCTGCTGGTTATCTTCGGCTCGCTGTGGCAAATGGATGGCTATCGGTCCAATCGCACCATAAGGCATGGAAGGGTTACCTGCTTGAGGCTAATTCTGGTGGTCCTATTCAGGAAAACCGAAGAGGAGGGCTGTTTCTTTCGGAGTACCTTTCACCCCAAAGAAGTTCCAGCCTCACAACCGCCATATTTGGAAAAATAGATATTTTATTAGAAAAAGAAAACTGGAAAATATAGCCTGGGAAAATTGAAAGTTTCTCTAATTTCCCCAATTTCTCCAAATTCCCCGGACTCCATTCAGCTCAAATAGATAGTTACTGTTTCGGGACATTTCAGCCAAAAGGGAAAAATGCCCTTTCGTTGCTAGCGTAAAGCCGCCTACTCGGAGGAGGAGGAAGCGGAGGCCAAAATGCCAATTGAGTATTCTTATTCCCGCACTATGCTCTCCCCCGCCGGACTGGCAGTATCCTCATCTTTTGGGATGGATTTGCCATCCCATTGGGACAAAATGAGTGCTCCACATAAGGGGGATTACGCACTTTTCAAAAGAACCCAACTACTACATACCTTAATGGAGCATTTAGGAAATGAAATAAGCAGTTAGGAAAAAGTATTCGAAATCAGGGGTGGTTTTTGAAACTATTTTGCATATATTGCCTGTTTTGTCTATTCGGTGTTTTTAAGCTAGCTATCGGAATTTGTCTAAAGTCATCTCCGATCCCCTGAACTCTAACTTGTGTAAACCAGCGAGCCGCCGGGGAAAGAGGTGCTACCGATGAATCCTCTCCCTTCGCTGAAGTGTTTACTTGGTTCTTCGCCTTTCATAGAAGCAGGTAAAAGCCGATATTAGACTCTTATCCATTCCATTCGGGTAAAGAGGCCCTTTTTCACTTTTTTGCGAGCATTGGAGTAGGCCTTCCGGAAAAAGGGTTTAATTTTATAAACCTCCGCATACTTCGGGGGATATCTTTCTGCCATTTTAGTTCCTCCGCCTCTGCCCCAATATATCTCGTTGTTATACACAAGTTGGCGTTGAAGCGTTTGCACTTCACTTTAGGCAAATACCAAAAGCTCGTTGAACAACCCAGAATGGATAAAATAGCCAATATAGATAAGACATTCTTTGAAACGAAGCACTTTTTACTTTTGTAAGTGATCTTTCCTAAATGTTGCAATTTCTCCAAAGGAACAATTGGCTTCTTTTGAAAGGTTCGTTATTCCCCTGCTTGGGGTGATAATTTGCCGCCGTTGGGATGGGAAATACCTCCCAAAAATGTGTATCACAGCGAGCCCAAGATATTATTGGGTTACTAGCACTGCTGGAGAGTAGGTATTTGGATGGCGGCAGCTAAAGCCTACAGAATCAAAAATTCATAAAGTTCACTAATATGTTCAGGATTATGGAGAGATCTCTTCGGGAATTTCTTCGGTATCTTTGGCTACCTTTCCGTCTATAAGTTTGGGAAGAAAAAAAGCCTATCCATAAGTTACTGAACCGGGAGCCGAATCCCAACTAAATCTCAGGATGCCTATTTCCGATCTATCCCCCATTTTGGTTACATTGACCCCTCCATTAGAGGTTCTACGTTTCTCCCGAATCTATTCGCCAGGTACCCGCGTAAGCTATAAAGTTAGCCCCTAGAAAGAGAAGAGATCTCTAGACTACCGAGATTTTGGTAAATTGGGCTATTTTTTTCAAATGATTGCTTTCAATGCGTTCACTATTCTGGAGAGAAGTGTTACTTTTTCTCACCCTGGGAGTGCACTTTCTGGAATGCTTGGGGCAAAAAGCGGAGAAGATCACTGGCAATAAGAGAGACCTGGCCTAACTCGGCGGCTGCCAGATCCCCGGCCAACCCGTGTACATACACCCCAAGCCGGGCGGCTTCCGTAGCCCCTAATCCCTGACACAAAAGGCCCGTTATGATACCGGTCAGCACATCTCCGGTCCCGCCGGTGGCCATTCCAGGATTGCCAGTAGGATTGATCCAAGTCTGTTGACCGTCGCTGATGCAGGTTTGATGGCCTTTCAGAACAAGGATTACCCCCCAATGAGCCGCATATTGTTGGGTGTAATAGGCTCGCTCTGTTGGAGAGGGTTTAATACCACCAGATAGGCGTGAAAATTCCCCTGGATGGGGGGTCAATATCCGGACTGCGGGAACTTTATCTCCTAATTTGCCTGACTCAGCCAAGGCATTTAACCCGTCGGCATCTACTACCAGCGGCTGTTTTAGGGTAGCATAAAGATAACCCACCATTTGGGTAAGTTCTGGAGATCTGCCCAAACCGGGCCCTATCGCGACGGCGGTGGCTGATTGGATCCATTGTTCGAGCCGCTCCAGGGCATTCCAACAGAGTCTGCCCTCATGATCGGAGGGCAATCCAACCACCATATAGGATGGTTCAAAGCTGGCCACTACGTCTCGGCACGGTTCCGGCACGGCTAAGCGGACTAAGCCCGCCCCACTTCTTAATGCCGCCATCCCAGCCAAAGCTACTGCCCCAGCCATCCCCACCGAACCCCCCACAATGAGAGATAATCCGTAATCCCCTTTGTGACTTTCGGGTCTCCGAGGTGGGAGACGTGGCAAATCCTGCGGTATCGAAGCTGCTTGGTTCCGGTGCAAAGAAAAATCCATTTCCATGAACACTCCCCTAGTTGTTTCGCCGGAAAAAAAGAGCTTTCTAATCCTCACACTTCCAGCAGAGGGGGGGTTGCCAATTACCTGGAGAAGAGCTGCTGGTTGCCCAATCTGGATGATCCCCAAGATACCTTTGGGGGCAAAGAAGAAAACCGTTGTTGGAAGACCTTCCCCCTCCTATCTCGCTGGTATATACAA
>JANXAQ010000147.1 GCA_025062105.1 Thermoguttaceae bacterium | reverse complement strand
GTTATTACTTCGGCCAGGTCGGATATTTTCGGACGAAGAGCGTCAATTGGCAGAAGCCCTCCGAGTTTATGTGCTCGATGCGAGGCAAACGATGGACTTTTTCCGAAAATTAAGTGAGTTTTGTGGGATAAAAGCGCCATTACCTCCCCAGTTGGCGGACGCGCAGAAAGAATTGGACCTGGCAAAAGCCAATGGAGTAATAGAGGCCTTCACTGCCACTTCCTGGAGTCGTTCGATCTCGTCCGAAACACCTCTAGAAACCATCCTTCCATTAGATTCCTCCCTAGAAACACTTACCCAAGACCTCCGACAAGATTGGATCGCTTATCGAGTTGATCAAACCATTTGGATTCGGGGAAAAAACTCGTTAAACCTACCGCGGTATCAGCTTCAAGAAAAACTTCAAGAGATATTTTCGGGCATCCAAAATATCAGTCTGGGCGAGATATGGTGCAGTAAGGATAAAACAACCTATCATCTTCCCATCCGTTTTTCTTCCTCCTGTGCGATTGGATCGCTGAAACGGTTTTTAGCCAATTTCACCGGCAAAAGTCTTTTCACGGCCCCTCCGCAATGACCAAAGGCTTTTCAGCACATCCTCCAGGAAAACCTCTAGGGCGTTCCGTGTTTCGGTAGTATTTCAGCCGAATAGTGTGGTCTTATTTTTTTCTATTCGCTTCTTCCCACCAAGCGGGTGAAGGGGGAAATGACACGCTCAACCAGCCTTTTTACCCCCACAGCCAGCATTTACCTTGGACAATGCCGGTCTCTTGGCGCGGAGGGGAGGCCCAGGTTTTTTCCACTCGGCTGAAGTCTTACAGAATGGCAAATGGGATAGGGGATCATCTAGGCCAGGAATCTACTTCCCCATAAGAAAGGGCTTTTCCGCGCTGTCTCACAAAACGTCTGGGAACATGGTCCGTGTGTCGGAGGCCAAGGCTGCTAGAATTGCATCTTCTCAGGAATAGAGAGAAAATAAAAAGGAATACCGCAGCCGAATGAAGTAGGTTCCTGTTTTTAGGGACTTGATGTCCAATTCGAATTAGAGCGCATTGGTTGGACTTTCGTGGGACTGCTGAGCAAGCTGGCTTCGCAAGTGACCAACGATGCTGCAACGGCTCATGGCCTTGGCCATGCCTACTTTGCTAGCAGGTGGTGGATTGGTTGGGATAGGCCATTTGCCTGTTTTTCTGCGTTTTTGCTGGTCCTCTACCTGTTGCATTTGAAATTGGACACCAAGGGGAGAATACTCCTCCCTGTCATTCCCGCGTAAGCGGGAATCCAGGTTTGTTTGCTGTCCAAGCGGGAAACCAGAAAAACTAACAGAAAAACCTGGAGTCCTGCTTGCGCAGGAATCACAAAGTGCGCCATTCGGCCGAAATCTTACATAAAGAGAAAAGCTGGGGTTAGGACCGAAGAGGGCTTTTCATGCGGTGGCCGATTCAGGTGCAATTGTTGGCGACGATGCTGGGCGTTTTGCTGGTGGCCATTGGGTTGGCTACCGGATCGGTGGCTTATGTGAGTTACCGGCATGCCCGGCGGGTGCAAGAGGAAAACCTGCGTCGGACGGTGCGCACGCTTTTGGAATCGGCCTTTCCGCTTACCGAGCGGGTTTTGGAGCAGATGAGCGGACTGTCCGGGGCGGAGTATTTGCTTTTGGACGATTTGGGCCGGATTCGGGCGGGCACCTTGCCGCTACCGCCAGCAGCCCTGCAGACGGTGAGGGCATTTCCATTGGCGCAGGGGATCGACTCGTTGGATGCCAGAGATCGGGTTCAGGTGGGAGAAGAAATCTATGTGGGATGTCGGATTCGAGTGCCTGTGCGGTTTGGAACCGATCCGCCGGGGTCCTTAGTGGTGTTATATCGGGAGGATCGGTGGACGGCCGAGGCCAGGCGAGCAGTTTGGCCCAGCGTATTAGCTGGCGGAGGTGCGGCTTTATTGGGCAGTCTGGCTGCCGTGATGCTAGCACGTCGAATTGTTCAGCCTCTCCGCCAGCTGTGTCAGCGCAGCGAGTCGATTGCCAACGGCCAACTGGAGCCCATGCCCGTGCCAAGCCGAAATGACGAACTTCGAGACCTAGTCGTCTCGATCAATCGGATGTGCGAGCAACTGCGAGCCTATGAGGTGCAGGTTCGGCAACACGAACGACTTCGGACTCTCGATCAGTTGAGCGCTGGTATAGCCCACCAGCTCCGGAACGCTGCCACCGGTGCCCGCATGGCCATCGAGCTCCATCAGCGACTCTGCTCCAACTCAGCGCAGGAAGATTCCCTCCAGATGGCTCTTGGGCAATTGCAACAGATGGAATCGTACCTGCAACGGTTTTTAACCGCTTCGCATCAGACCGCTGCGACATTGGAGGTGGTGGATTTGGCCCAAGTCGTGATGGAGGCAGTGGAGTTGGTTCGGCCTGCCTGTATGCATGCTCATGTTCCGGTGGAGGTCTCCAGCTTGACCAATGGGATGAGAGTACGAGCCCAAAAACAGATGCTTCGGGAAGTGGTGGTCAATTTGCTTTGGAATGCCTTGTGGGCGGTGCAACGGCAGGCTGGTGGCGGCCGAATCGAACTGAAGCTATTTTTAAGGCCGCCGACAGAAGGCCAACAGCGGCAAGCGGTGCTGGAGGTTCTAGATACAGGGCCTGGGCCTTCGACGGCGGTACGAGATCGGCTTTTCGAGCCGTTTGTTACCGACAAGCCAGAAGGCGCCGGCTTGGGTTTATTCATGGCCCAACGGGTTATCCGGGCCTTTGGGGGCCAGATTGGCTGGCGTCGGGAGAACGGAATGACATGTTTTTTCGTTCAACTTCCTCTTTATCAGCAAGAGACTGAGCATGGCCCATCTGCTGATCGTGGATGATGAACCGAGCATCTGCTGGGGACTTCAGCGACTGGCCGAACAAATGGGACATACTGCTTCGGTAGCCGCCTCGGCCGAGCAGGCGATGATACTGGCTCGTCAGAATCGGCCTGATGTGATCATCATGGACGTTCGGCTCCCCGGCATGGATGGCCTCGAAGCCTTAAAGAAAATTCATGCCGACTTTGGACCTCTGCCCGTTATCATTATTACCGCTTTTGGGGATCTGCCAACGGCCGTGGAAGCTATCCGAACAGGAGCCTTTGAATATCTGACAAAGCCATTTGAACTCCGAGCAGCTGAGCGAGCCATCCAACGGGCCATTGAAAGCATCCAGCCTCCTTTAGAGCTCCGCTCACCCGGTCCTGCAGCCCTTCTACTGGAAGATCACATTGTAGGCCGATCCCCCCTCATGCAAGAGCTTTTTAAACGGATCGCCTTGGTGGCCCCAACAGAAGCTTGTGTGCATCTGCGCGGGGAAAGCGGCACCGGCAAAGAATTGGTGGCTCGAGCCTTGCACCGATATAGCCGACGACATGCCGGCCCGTTTGTAGCCGTGAATCTGGCCGCCTTAAGCCCTAGCTTGATCGAAAGTGAACTGTTCGGCCATACGGAAGGGGCATTTACCGGCGCAGAGCGTGCGCGCAAAGGCCTGCTGGAGGCAGCCCACGGCGGCACCTTGTTCTTGGACGAGGTGGCTGATATTCCTCCGGCTGTACAAATCAAACTGCTCCGGGCCTTAGAATACGGCGAAGTGCTGCCGGTGGGAGCAGATCGGCCCATTCGAGTGGATTTTCGCCTGATCACGGCAACCAACCGAGACCTCCGACGCCGGGTCGCCGAAGGCAAGTTCCGCCATGATCTGTACTACCGAATCTGCACTTTTGAAATCGAACTGCCTACCTTGGCCCAACGGCCCGAGGACATCCCAGAGCTTGCAGAACATTTTTTGACTTTATTGTCGGCCAAACACGGCCTAAATCGCCCCAGGCTCGCTCCGGAAACCCTCGTAGAACTGCAAAAACGGCCTTGGTACGGAAATGTACGGGAACTGCGCAATGCCCTGGAACATGCATTGGTTTTGGTAAGAGGAAACATTATTTTACCGGAGCATCTGCCGCCGCCAGCTAGCCAGCCACCTCGGGAAACCTCACCGGCTGATTCTATTCGGGAACTGCTGCGAGACTGGGCAGAAACAGAACTGCGTCAAAATCCGGAAATCGAAAATCTTTACGAAAAATTTCTTCAGCTCGTAGAACCACCTGTGTTAGAGGCGGCTTTAAACCAAACCCAAGGTCAATATGCTGCTGCGGCCAGGCGATTGGGCCTGCACCGAATCACACTGCGCAAAAAACTCCAACAGTACGGAATCTCCAAATCGCCTCCGAGCTCGGAGAAACTACCAGATTCCTAATCCTACTGAACACTGGGGAATATCACCGGGGGTGCTTCTCTGGGATCCGACTCTGGCCATCCAGTTCCTGAAAAGCAGCCGCGTAAGACCTAGCTCCCTTCTTCTCGTTAACGGAGAAGAGTCTCGGTATCGCACTCTGGCCTCTCGTTCCTGAAAAGGAACGGCGTGGGGCAAAGGCCCGGGGTGTATAAGCGTACTAATAAAACCTGCTTCCAGTTTCCTGGCCCCCCAATGACTTTAGAGGCTGTCGGAAAAAGCATTTAGTATGATGAAAAGAGGTTCCCTTCCTCAATTCCCTAGAATCCCCAACATCCCTGTTTTTAAGGAGTCTGAAGGATAAGAGCCGGTCGGCCAAACCCCATGGGAAACCAGCCAAATCCCCATTTTAGGACAGCCTCTTAGCTTGACTTTTGCCAATTTTTCTAACTGCTTTTGCCTCCAGGAGTTAGGGCGAATGCGGCCTTTGTTCACCCAATTTCCTGACTCCGATAATTCCAAGCAGTTAGAATATTGCTCTTCCGGGCCGAAGCCCAAAATGGCAAAAGTCGAGCTTAGTTCTCTATGGCAAAAGCAAAAACCCCTTCCTCCGGCAGTAACCGGTCAAAGGGGTGGACCGTCGCGGTGAGCAGAAAGTTGTTTTTGTTTTAGCGCTAACCCCGAAATCGGCTATTGATTTTGCTGATAGTATTCAGGGTTGTTGGGCCAAATGGCGCCGGTCTGAGGGTCGTACATCCAGCCACCAGCATCGTTGACTGGAGCCGTAGGTTTTTGCCCTCCCAGATTCACTTGGGTAACCGTATTTTTGCCGTCAAACGGATTAGCCGGAATATCCCCATCCAAATACGGCCCATAGGGATAATTCGGTCCCGGTTCTCCAATATTGCCGTTGACATCCGTCGCATGAGTTAATTGAGGTAGATACCCTGTAGTGGCATTCCCGATTTGATCGGGATATTTACCGAGATGGTGTAATTTGTACAGCTCAATTTGGGACCGTAAAGTATGCATGTTGAACTTCAGGGAGCTGAGTTTCGCATCCTCAGTAGAGGAGGAAAACATGGGGATGATCGTGGCTGCCAAAACAGCCATGATCACCACGACAATCAGGACCTCGATCAGCGTAAAACCGCGACGGACAGTTTGACTCATCCTACCTCTCCTTTACAAAAGTTACTGAACAATCTGAAGGAATCCAGGTTCGCAGTCAGATGCCCACTTATCACAAGACACCATACTTTAAAGAGTTAGACTGGCTTCTATTAACTACGTAAGTTGTAGTTTTAAGGAGTCAAGCTTCTGGGAGAAAAATTGCAACCATTTTCCCCGGGTCAAAAATCTTCAGGCACTCTGCTAACCGATACAGATGGAATTTCCGTTATAAGCCTCCCAGATTGAAAGTTTCCGAAAAGAGGATTTCCGATCAAGGGCATTAAGCTTGACTTTTGCCATTTTTTCTAACTTGTTTTTTAACTGAGAGTTACGACGCAAGATCCTGTTGTTCATCCAATTTTCAAACTCCAATATTTACTATTTACAAGGAGTTAGAACGTTACTCTTTCAGACAAAGGCCCAAAATGGCAAAAGTCGAACTAAGAGAGGCATGCTAGAGGAGCAAAATTCCCTCCCCCTGGGAGAAGAAGGACAAGGAAGCAGGATCAGCCACCAAGGGCGGAGGCCCCACAGCAGAAGGCAGAGGCCCGGTTCCTCAATTCTAGATACCTATGGATAATGGAGGATATATTTTTTTACCATTTTGGTTCCCTCCGCCTCTGTCCCAATAGATTGGGGTGTTAGTACTGGTAGCAGCTGATATTGAGCCGGTATTGGGATGGAGGCAACCAAAGCTGATCGAAGCAAAGCTCATATAGATAATTATATGTTCAGTATCAGGGACCTTGTTCCTCTCCTCTGGTACGCCCTCTCCAAGTTGTCCCAACTTCCACCTTCAGCATTCTGTAGCTGTCAAAAGCTCCCGCTCCCGGCATTGCTTTGGGAAATGCTGTCATTTTAGCCGGGAGGGCAGTGGAAGGTTTCTGCAGGGTGAAACAAGAGTTTGATTTCCGAAGATACCCCCTTGGTGTTATTCATATCCACCTTGATTGGGAATAGAGAGAAAAGGAGCTGAAGGATGTTAGCCTAGGATGGAATCGAATCTTCTGTCCAACCATGGGCTGCGGCCAGGCAAAGATTCTCATACCAGCAGGGGATAGGTTGGCATCCAGATGGGGCACCACCTACTTTGGGTAGAACAACCCGTCCTTGTTGTTGAAGATTCAGGGTTTGGTGAGAAATCAGCATAACCACCTTCTTTTTAGCAAAAGAGAGTGGATGGGATTCGCCGAAGTGAGGCTCTGTCGGCCAGAACAGCAAGGGGTTGTTTACACGCAAAGAGCCTTTCTTCCTATTAGTGGTTCAGGGGAGCGCAACCGCTTGGGAGTGGGAGTGTCTGTGGTGAAAAATCGCTAGGAATACGGGCTGAAGATGGGTTGGAAGCGAAAACCGCCTATTTTGCGTAATCCTTTTATTTTTCTTATATATTTCTTTTTTTGTATCTTTTCTAAATTTCCTTTTCATGACGGAGGCAGAAATAGACGATGTTGAAAAAGGTAAATCACCCAAGGAAAACATATGCGACGTTTACGTTGTCGGCATATTTTGGGAATCCTTGGGGGTTCAGTTAATCTACGTAGTATAAGTTGGCCGAAAAGAACTAAGACGGACCAACGTCCGCCAGACCAGGCCCTACCTATTGTTCTCTGACGTCTTTAAAAGGAGGCATCCATTATGAGAGTCCTGTTGGGTGTGCCTATCTTGGCCGCAATATTGGCCACTCAGACGGCCAGCCAAGCTGAAGCTGCCTACTGTGGGGCGGCCCGCTACCGATGCGGCAAGCCTGCTTGCTGCGAGATCCAATGCTGCACCGTCATGAAGACCTGCAAGAAGATTGTTTGGGAAACTCAGCAGGTTACCTGCTATAAGACGGTCTGCGAGCCCGTCGTGGTTCCCAAACAGGTTACCTACACCAAAATGGTTCCCGAAACCCAGTACCGGGAATGCACCTATACAGTGATGAAACCGGTGTATGAAACCCGGACCAAGGAAATCTCCTACACGGTCTGCAAACCGGTCTGGGAAACTCGAACCTGCACCTACACGGTTTGCAAACCGGTCTGGGAAACCGTGACCAAGGAAATTCCTTACACGGTTTGCAAGCCGGTTTATGAGACCCGGACTTGCACCTATACGGTCTGCAAACCGGTTTGGGAAACTCGGACCAAAGAGGTCTGCTACACCGTGTGCAAACCGGTTTATGAAACCCGCACCAAGACCTATACGGTTTGCAAACCGGTCTGGGAAACTCAGACCAAAGAAGTTACCTACACCGTTTGCAAGCCGGTCTATGAAACCCGCGAACGAGACGTTTGCTACACGGTCTGCAAGCCCGTTAAATATACTAAGAAAGTCCAGGTGTGCACAGGTCGGTGGGAAACCCGAGTGATCGAGAAACCTGGCCCCGTGGTCAAAAAGTGTGTGCAAGAGCCAGGTACCTGGGTATGGGATCCGTGCACCTGCCGATGTGTGTATTGTCCTGGCGAAACGAAGGTGGTCGAAGTGCAGTGCCCACCCATTCGGTGCATCCAGAAGGTTTGGGTACCTGAGGTAGTCGAAAAAGAGATCGAATGCGTGAAATATGTTACAGAGACCTGCGTGAAGAAAGTTCCGTACACGGTTTGCAAGCTGGTGCCGGAACAGCGGGTTAAAACCGTGCAGTATCAGGTCTGCCGCATGGTGCCCGAGCAGCGGACTTGCACGTACACGGTTTGCAAGCTGGTTCCGGAGCAACGGGTTAAAACCGTGCAGTATCAGGTCTGCCGCATGGTGCCCGAACAGCGGGTGAAGACCTGCACCTACAAGGTGTGCAAGCTGGTACCGGAACAGCGGACTTGCACGTACACGGTTTGCAAGCTGGTGCCGGAACAGCGGGTTAAAACCGTGCAGTATCAGGTCTGCCGCATGGTACCGGAGCAACGGACTTGTGAATATAAGGTCTGCCGCATGGTACCGGAGCAACGGGTCAAGACTTGCACTTACCAAGTCTGCAAGCTAGTGCCCGAACAACGGACGAAACTGGTACCGTACACGATCTGCAAACCAGTAACGGAGACCAAGACGGTCCAATGCGTCAAGTACGTGGCGAAGCAAGTACCCTATACGGTAACCCGGTGCGTGCCGAAGGTGGTGTGCGTACAGGTGCCGGTGAAGGTTTGCTGCCCGGTACCGGTGTGCAAGCCATGCTGCTGCGAGCCGAAGGTATGTGAGCCAGCATCTGGCACCTAAGCCGGGTGGGAATACCTAAGCGTGCCTCTAGGCGGAGACGTCGGCGCAGGCCTGGTCTCGCCGTGGAGCGGCGGCCCAACGCGGAGCGAGTTGGGCCGCCGTTTTTGTTTTCCCGGCCCGAGTTGCTTGATTTGCCAGGTTTTCGAAGCGGTAGGTGCCTTATTGAGGGGCAATGAGCTGTACACAGACTGGGCCGAAACTCTCCCAGCCGTCGGCCATGCTATCGTAGGGACGTTCGGAGACGCCCTTCAGATTTTCCTTTATATTAGGCGGAACGCTCAGCCTGGTGGCCGTTCTTTCGTAGCTGCCCTATCCAGTGGCAATGACCCTAGCCAACGGCTGCAACAGGCTCTCAATCACATAGGTGTCGATGACCTGTTGGCAAAGTTGGACTAATTCTTGAAACGTGCGGACAAAAGCCTCCTCGTTGGGCAGACTTCCATATTGTCGGCACGTTACATAGACACTGAGTTGTTCTTCTGGATAGTCACCGGTACGGATATGATATGCAGTAGTTCTGGTCTCCAAGCTCACTCGACATTGCCGTCGGCACTCTCGATCGAAAGCAAGCGTCAGTGCAGGTTCATAATGGATCACCATGCCGCCGGGCCATTCGGCAAATCGTTCAAAAGCTGGCGGCATCCCCAGGGCCTCTGCTACAACTTGGTTATGATTGCCCCGATATGTAAAATCAAACCCAAACAGCACATCCAGGGCTTCACAATCTAGCGGACTGATGGACAACTCATACGGGGCCAACTGAAGCACCAACTGATGCTGCAACAAGGCCTCCTGAATCTCTTCAGGGTTAAGATATCCAGAACAGACCCGCCGTGGCTCCACGGCACACCATCGGTACCTGCCTTCCTCTTTGTCCTCCTCCAGGACGAATTCTCCCTCTTCCCGGCAGTAAAAGTTCCGCATCCCCGGATATGCTTTCCGAACACGTTCAAAAAAGTGAAGGATCGTTTCCCGATTGCTCGGAAGCTCCATTTCCGTGCAAAGATTCATGTTGACATAAAAATCATCGCACAGCCCACCATAAGGATTCATGAGTGCCCCCTTTGATCAAACCACAAAGGGCCGTTCTGCCCAAGGACTCCTTGCGGAAAAATCTGTTTGAAAAAAACTAGACCATTTTAGCCTCAAGGCCCTCCTTCCCCCCAGACAGAAGCCCCCAGCCTCTGGCTGGTCGACAGGAGGGAGCTTTGGATACCGACCATGGAAGGCCGACAAAGGAGGAATAGATTGGAATCCAAAATACTTTTCTACCTTCTTTTTTCTACTTTCTACCTCCTGTCGCTCGGTGGGGGTGCTCCACACCCCTCTGGTTTGTGGTGGGGGCAGGGGGAGCCCACTGCCTCGGCTGAAGGTATTGGCTAATAAACCCTCAGCGCCACGACCACGACTAGTTTAGATATAGATAATACGATAATTTGCCCAATGGTGGAATCCCCTGAAAAACAAAGGGAAAAATTTCCTATGGCTAATTACCTAGTTAGGGGGAATCTAAATAACCTATTACCAGCTCAATAGGGGCGATCTTTCACATATTTTCAAAAAGGAAAATTGGTCCCCCAGCATAGTAATAACATTCCACCCAAATGGAGGCTGCTGATGTTCTCTCCTTCCCCATACCACTAGCTGTGAACTCATCTTTAGAGATATTTCCCCCATCCCAACGGCAGTAGATTATCACCCCAAATAGGTGGGATAACGAACCTTTCGAAAGAAGCTAATGGGGACTTTGGAGTATTGGAACATTTAGGAAATATCACTTGGCGGATCAAAAAGTGGTTAGGTTCAGAGACTGCCTTAGCTACATTTCCTATTTTATCTATTCTATGTTCTTCAACGAGCTTGTGGGATTTGCCTTAAAGTGATGTTCGACCATTTCAACGCCAACTTGTGGATAAGATAATAATCAGCCTCTGTCGGAAGATTAGTATAAGCCAGACATTGCGGTGGGAAGCAGATCTCGAAAAGAGACTTACTTCTTTTTATGAGCTTTTTATGAGATGGAAGCGGTTTTCAGGAAACCAGAGTTCAGATTTCAAGTTTGTAAATTGGGTAATATGAGGATTTTGGATAATTTTCCTGACCCTAGCTTGTTGCTGGGGCATAATATCGCTCAGGCTCCAAGCATACTGTACGCAGTCTATGGGTGGAAGTGGAAAAGGTTGGCCGTCCCGGAACAGACTTCTTAGAGGCTGACAGAAAAGAGAATTTGGCTCACTCAGCTGCCAAGTCGTTTCCACCATCAGGAGGAGCTACAGCCAAAGGATTTTGGGACCTTGGCTACCCAAAGCCTTTCACCGGCCTTTGGGAAACGAAGATTGGCTAACTCCTGTCGAAACAACCTGTTGATAGTCGGGCTGTGGAGTCCCAGGCACTAGGGGGCTCTGGCGGCCGGAGTAGCGTCATAACCTTACCCAACCTGCTCTGCATTTTCAACTTACAAGTGTTTTGGAGGAGTTTTAGCTTCTAGCCGGAAACAGAGGGGTTTTTCTAGAGAGTCGGTGGTAGATAAAGCTAGGTTGTCTGAAGCCCCAAATCTGTGGCCTATTCGATGCAGAGACATGTCGGGAGCCAAACTTGGAAATGATCGTTGAACTTCCTGCCGGTGGCCTACACAGCCGGGGTAGGCAGCTCAGCTTTTTGGCTCGCCTGGTTGAAGTCACCGTTGAACTTGCCTGGTGGGTGGCCTTAACAGCCGGGAGCCCCACCAAAAGCCCAGAAAAATAGGGGGAACCGCCTGGTAAACTGGATGTCACGGGGTCTAAAGCCACCGAAAAACCACCCAACTTGACCGAAACAGAAGGACAAGTCCGCAAACCATATGGTGGGTTTCAGCGGCAAGGGGGTTATTGATGGCCTATGGGACCGCCGTCGATCTCTACTTGCACTGAATAACGCAGACGGTTACTTTTACTTTTGCCACTCTGGCCGGGCTGAACTTCAAACTGGCGCAACCAGTCCTGGTAACACTGCTCTATCAGCAAGTGTAGCAACTACTTTTACCTGCCCAACAGCAAGGCCTCATCCACCTGGCCAACTTATGCTTGGCTGATTACCCGTGGATTCTGACCGATCGGCAATCCCTTCGGGGGGGTGGTCGATTGGAGAGCTGAGACGAAACTGGGCGGCGACTGATACGAACCCAGGCCAGCATCGGCTTACTGGGGGGGCAATTCTTTGATGAAGATGTTTTTGAACTCAATGGGGTCGCCGTGGCGCTGGAGGGCGATTTCGCCCTCGGCCGGTACGCCGGGCAATTGGGCGTCTTTAATCACGACTTCGCCGTTTAACTCCACGGTGAGCCGATCGCCGCGCATGGTGATTTTGAAGGTGTTCCACTCGCCTACGGGCCGATCCGCTCGTTTGAGCGGTGTACAGGCTTTGCGGACCTGTTCGGGCATTTTCGGATCGGTCCGATAGCCATAGACTTCCCCAGAGCCCAGCTCGCTGCACCAGATGTTGACCTGACTTTTGGAATTGCCGCGTAAATAAATGCCGCTATCGCCGGGCCGAGGCAATCGCCAATCCACCATGAGGATAAAGTCTTTGTACTTTTTGCTGGTCCAAAGGTCCGGACCTTTGCCGTCAAAGCGAATCACGCCGTCTTCGACCTTCCAATGCTGCTGCCATTTGGCCCGTTCCTCCGGCGTTTCTTCTCTGCCCCTGGCCGCCTGCCAACCGGTAAGATCTTTGCCGTTAAATAGGGCCGTAAAGCCCTCCGGCGGCACATTGTCGGCCGTCCAAGCGCTACGACCTGCCTCAAAATACCCAAAGCCTACTCCGACACCTACAACCAAAACCACTCGCAGAGCACGCATTGCAGCTTCCTCCTTTGAAAAAAGTAACACGTCAGCCTACTGGATCCTGTACTTTCCGAAATCTGAAAAACGTCTCTCCCTGGGGAAGGGGGCTGCCCGAGGCCAACCGAATCAGGCATGCCCGAAGCCATTTCCGACTCCTAAGCCAGGCCTTGGGGAGTGCCAGGAGCCTCGGCTGGTACAAGGCTATAGGTTAGAGGATGCATTGGGATAGGGTGTGCCGTCGGGGCTTAGAAGTGGGTAAATGGGCTTCGGGTAGGATCGGCGGGTTGGGCTGGCGCTAAAGCTTTTCCCCGTAAAGAGTATTTTTTTCAGGAAGTACAGGACTTTATAACTTTCATTATCATGCCGGCGCAAGCGGCAGTCCAGAGGGCACAAGAAGGACCTGGATTTTGCTTTCGGAGGAATGCCCTGCGGTGTGCCCGGCGCTAGAAATATTACCCCGCTGTTTTGAGGAAGGGGATCCCTGCTTTCACAGAGAAGAGAAGGACGACCTGTCCCTTTGGCAGATGTGTGCCGATTAGTGCGACTTTTGCCATTTTTGGGGCTTGCTCTGGAAGAGCAATGTTTTAACTACTTGTGACTTAGCGAGTTTTGCCAATTTCCAAGATGGAACCTACTCGGATGGTCTAAGAGAGCCGTCTGAAAACGGCATTTTATAGGCTTAAAAGGTAGGGAGAATCATTTGGTGACGATGGGGGTGGAACCGTTCTTTTTATGCGATTTGCTGCCAGGGCAATCCCTTGGACGATGTGCTGGCATACCACTACATGCCTTAATTTTCAGACATCCTTTAACTTTTTGAAAATCTTACGGTTAGGGCCTTTGCTGAACAAGTAGCGTTCAAAGCCTAACTCCTTGAAATAAAAGGAGTTACAAAAATGGCAAAAGTCGAGCTAGGGAAGCAGCTAGAGGATGGGCACAGACGGACAGTAGGTCCTGCCATTAAGAAGCGAATTCGGTGCGGCGGGCTTCCAGTTGGTTTTTCAGACGTTGGACGATGGCGCTATGCATTTGGCTGACTCGGCTTTCCGATAGGTCTAGCGTAGCGCCGATTTCTTTCATGGTCATTTCTTCATAGTAGTAGAGGATCAGGATAAGCCGTTCGTTCCGGTTTAGCCCTTTGGTCACCAAGCGCATGAGGTCTGCTTTTTGGAGGCGGCGGGTGGGGTCTTCGCCTTTTTTGTCTTCGAGGATGTCGATTTCCCGGACATCTTTATAACTATCTGTTTCGTACCATTTTTTGTTCAGGCTGATGAGGTTAACGGTATTGGCCTCCTGGATCATTTTTTCGAGTTCTTCCAGGGAGATGCCGAGTTCTTCGGCCAGTTCCTGTTGGGTGGGCTGCCTGCCAAGACGGGCTTCGAGGGTCTGCATGGCTTCGTTCAGTTTACTGGCTTTACTACGCACCAAACGGGGGACCCAGTCCATGGTGCGTAGTTCGTCTAGCATGGCGCCACGGATCCGAGGCACACAATAAGTTTCAAATTTTACTCCCCGGGATAAATCAAACGCTTCGATGGCATCAATCAGGCCGAAAACGCCTGCCGATACCAGATCTTCCAAGTCCACTCCCTCCGGAAGCCGAGCCCAAATCCGCTCCGCATTGTATCGGACCAAAGGCATATAGATTTCGATGAGCTTATTGCGAAGCTCTTTATTGGAGGGGTCTTTCTTGTATTCAATCCAGAGTCGTTCTACTTCTTCCGGAGCCAAGGTGGTCGTGTTCATGGACTCCTCCGTGAATTCCGGTTACTACTTCTGCGATCCTGCGGATGCCTAACAATCAATGTTTTTGTAAAAGTTTAGCCGAATGAAAAGGGAGTTTCTTTTTGCTCCCGGAGGTACGTTCCGGTGCTCCTGCCGGGCAAGGAGGAATCACCCGAGTTGTTTCCCGGATGTTTGGGTGAATTGGATCGTGGCTTGCGTAGGGATACCACGTGCGGCTTTTCCATTTAGTTGAGTTACTCTGTTTTGTTGCGTCCAGGACATATGAACAGTTTGTCTGGGATTGGCCACTCGCTCATCAGTCAGGTTTCCAGACCTGACTGATCGAAGGCTAAGAGACGTAAGGGATAAAAAGGTTTTCTCAACACCGGCGGCGTAAGGTATCTATGGCAGAATGGGATGGGTGATGGTAGGAGACTTAGCTGGATGAGGGGCGGGACGGTTTCGAGCCGGTTGTGTCGGCAGGGGCTAGGGTGTGGGTCAATTGGGTGTGGACAGACTGCTGGATCGTAGTGTCGGCAATCCAGCCCAGCCAGCCTCCCAAGCCCGAAAAAATCACTAGCGCCACCCACGCCCTTTCTAGAGTCGGTTCCACAGAAGTGCCTGCCAGCAGGCTGCGAAGCAGGACCACCAGAAATGCCACAGGGCCGAAGCAACTTGCGAACACACGGCCCATAAGGGGGTCCTTTCCGCCCGCAAAATCCACCCATTCGATCCATTTTAACAGTACCAACGGAATTCAATCCTATTCTGCAATCGGTCCAAACAAGGCTTACGGTTTAAAGTTTTTTGCTATTTTCCCCAACCGGATCATCTAATGAGGGAGAGACGGTTACAGGAAAACCAACTTTGCCGACCCAATCCCCTGGTTGCACATGCCATTGCAGGGGGGCGGAACTGGCCTGTGCCCAAGCCGGCTCAGATCGCAGCCCTACAGGTTTGCTTCCGGAGGCTGGTCCGGCCTCAGTTGGTGGGGTAGCCGCGACGCAGCGAAAGGCTGCGGTCATTGGATGTCGGTTCCCGAGCAGCTGAGCTACATAGTGGGCAATGTGGCTCAGCTGAGCAGCCGACTCCCCAGCCAGACGCCACGACACTTCACCGGAGGGGTTCTCTGGAGCTTGTGCCAACCTTGGATCTATAGGAACAAAGCCAGCCCGGCTGACTGGCAGAGCCAAAAAACGCAGGCAGGTGCGGGCCAAGCGTTCGTAGACTTCTTGGGCTTCGGTTTCGGTTGCCGCCCGATTGATGACCACATGCACCGGCAGGAGTCCTAGTTGGGTGCTTAAGAGTTTTAGCATCGCATAAGTGTCCATAAGTATATTCTGTGCGGAGCTAGTTACCACCAACCGACAATCTCCACTGCGCCACAGCGCTCGAGTCCAGACGGCTAATTGACTTCCCAAGTCCACCACTACAATTTCCGCCCATCCACTCAGAGTCCGAAGCCCGTCTAAGATCCGCTGGCAGATGTATCGGGGATCGGCAAGCACCGGTTGGTCTGGCCCAATGCCTGGGAGGACAGAAAAGCCGTCCGGTCCGGTTTGCAGCACATCGAGGAGCGTTCGGCCACAACAGATCACATCGGCAAGAGTTTCTCGACTTTGAAGGCGGCACCATCGGCTGGCATCTGCTCGGCCCAAGTCCAGATCTAGAAGTACACTGCGCAGACCAGCAGCGCTGAGGGCGGCAGTCAGGTTCATGGCCAACGTGGTGGCACCCACCCCAGGATGGCCTCCTAAGACCACCACCAGCCTAGGCCCTCGATTTCCGCTAACTGCTTCGCAGCCGGCCTGCTGGCGGACCCACTGACGGAGTTGGCTGGCTTGGTCCTGGATGAATGTTTCCGCCTGCATCTTTGGTCAGCTCCTCCCTGATTAGTAAATATTTAACTACTGAATCGGATTACCTGGCAGGCAATGGTTCTAGGCCCACTATCCAGCGGGCTAGTCGTTCTGGCTGGGCTACCTCGATGTCCTCGGGAACATTCTGGCCGTTGGTCAGATAACTGACAGGCAATCGAGCGGAGCGCAGAAGGGAAAAAACATGTCCCAAGGCGGAGGCCTCATCCAGTTTGGTTAAAAGCAGGGCGGTTATACCTACGGATTGAAATTGTCGGGCCGTCTCCACCAAGGCCCGGGCGCTGGCGGTGGTCGAAAGCACTAAATGCACTTCATCCGTATGGGCTTCCTGGAGGAAGGCTTTTAGTTCTTGGAGTTTGATTTCATCACGGGGGCATCGGCCTGCGGTATCCATTAGTACAAGGTCGAGTCCCTCCCATTGTCGGCTTGCTTCCCGCAGCTGGCGAGGAGTGGAAACAACGTACATCGGCAGATCAATAATGTCGGCGTAGGTGCGCAGCTGTTCAACAGCAGCGATCCGATACGTATCCACCGTAATCAGGCCCACGCGCCGACGTTCTTTGAGTCGATAGTGGGCGGCTAATTTGGCGATGGTGGTGGTTTTGCCCACACCGGTTGGACCAACCAGGGCCACTACGCGGCGTCGGCCCGGCTGCACCGCTAAAGGCCCAGTCGTACGAATCTCAGATTCCACTAGCCGTAACGCTCGGGCACGCACCAACACCGGATCTACTGGGTCAGCCTCACCCAGGCTATCTCGCATCTGTTCGACTAGTTCCCGGGCTACATGTTCTTCCCATTCAGCATCCAACAGTTCGGCAAAAAGGCGAAACAAAACTTCCGGTAGTTCCCGATGTCCGGCCTGTCGGGTTTCTGCTTCCCATTGCCGAACCAAACTGGCTAGCTGGCCAGCCGCTCGGCCTTGCCGTCCTAAAACAGCCTCCCCCATAGACCGATCCAGTGGGATCCCTGTATCCACCGGCCGCTGGGGAGCAAACGACCGCCAACCGAGTTGGCCTGGATCCGTACCACCACGCAGGCTATCGTCTTCCTCCTCCGGTAACCGACTGGGTACCCGGACATCCGCCGAGGCGGTTACCTCGATCCACCTGGCGCCCGTCAACCAGCCTAACCATCCTCCAGCACGGACCTGCTGGGTGTGCAGGATGGCGGCCTCCGGCCCTAATTCCCGCCGGACCATCGCCAAGGCTTCCTGGATCGAACGAGCTCGGTAGGTTCGAATCTCCATCTGCTTGCCCTTCCTAGAAACCGGTTGGGAGGCGATGTGGGCACCTCTCCAAAATCCTGAACATATAATGAACTATATGAGCCTTTGGTTCGACAGGCATTGGCCCGCTCCGTTCAAAACCCTACTCTATGTAGGTTGCTAGCCGGGCTAACAGCCCTATATACTAGGGAAGCGGTGGAAGGCACCAAAATAGTGTAAAAATATCTCCTCCAAATTATGCAGAGGTTCCTGTGGATTTTCGACTTTCTGGCTGTTCCGTTTCTATCGCGAGGGTCGTCCCGACCAGTTTTTTCTAAACAGTTTAGCCGAGTGATGCTTCTCCCCGCCGTGGCAGAGGCCGGCGAGCGAAGCTTGGCGAGTAAGGGGTAGGAAAATACCGGCTTGTTTCCCCCATCGACTTCGCCCTACCTGTTTTCGAGGATCGGGAAGAGGGGAAAAGATAGGCCCATTCCATCCACCAGAAGTCTTCCTTTTCCAGCTTCCTAGCAGGCAGGCTCTGCCTGCAGGCGCTAAAATCTCCAAACTTGTTGTTTTACCAAGTTTTGCCAAATGTTCCTTAGCCTGAAAACTTCTGGGAAACCGCTACCATTCCATTTCCCAGGAGCCTTTCAGGCGGTGTAGGGGCAGGTCCAGGGTCGAGGTATTCGGTCGTAACTGTTTTAGCGAGGTTCGGAAACCACCCCCACTGAATGAACTTTTGTATCTCTTGTGACCTCATTGTAACTGAGCACTACTAAGTTCGGTAAATGGCCGAGGGTCATCCGTTTTAAAGCAGCTCGAATCTGCGGACTGACTAGCACAACCGGTGGGCGTCCTTCGGATACTAACCGCTGGATTTGCTGCCCAATGGCCCGACAGATCCCCTCAACCGCCTGCGGCGTCAGACGTACGATCAACCCATGCTCAGTGTGTTCTACAGCAGCCCGGATCCGCTCCTCGAGCACCGGGTCCAAGGTAACCACATGTAATATACCCTCGGCGTCCCGATACCGAGTCGAAAGGGTACGGGCTAATCGATGCCGCACATATTCGGTCAGCAGTACCGGGTCCTTTGTCCGAGGTGCATAGTCGCCTAGGGTTTCCAAAATGGCGGCTAGGTTCCGAATCGGCACCTGTTCTCGCAGAAGCATCTGCAAGACCTGTTGCACCTCAGCCAGTTTCATCAGGCCTGGAATCAGCTCTTCGACCACGGCTGGGGAGGTTTGTTTCAGCTCGTTGATCAAATGTTTTGTGGCATCGCGGGTCAGCAATTCGTCCGCATGACGCCGGACCGTTTCGGTTAGATGTGTCGCCAACACACTGGCCGGCTCCACTACGGTATAACCTTTTAGCTCCGCCATCTCCCGCTGGCCCGGATCAATCCAAAAGGCCGGGTTGCCAAAGGCAGGTTCTTTGGTCGGCATTCCTTCGATCGGTCCACGGGCTATTCCAGAATCCAAGGCCAAAAGCAAATGCGGATAGACAGTTCCCTCGGCCACTGGCATGTCGGCGATCTTGATCCGATATTGATACTCCGGCAGCCGAATGTTATCCCGAACTCGCACTTTCGGCAGGATGATACCGATTTCAGCGGCCAACTTTTGCCGAACCCGCTGAATACGCTCCAAAAGGTCTCCCCCGCGTTTGGGGTCGGCTAATCGGATCAGCCCGACACCCAATTCAATCTCCATAGGATCGACGGCCAAGTAATCTTCTACCCGGGGTTCTTGGGGCTTGGCCTCTGCGGCTTTCTTTTTGGCTTCTTCGGCTGCTTGCACCTTGGCTGCCCGTTGTCGAAGCACCCAAGCTAGGCCCAAACAACTGGCTCCCAAGGCCGTTAAGGGAAGTTTCGGCAAATTGGTGAACACTAAAAGAGCTAAAAAGGTGCCGGCTACCCCTAATGCCTGCGGCCGGGAAAACATCTGCTGGATAAATTCGGTAGGCAGATTGCTGGGCTGACTACTCCGGGTAACCAGCAGACCTGCCGCCAACGAAATCAAAAACGCCGGTACCTGACTGACCAAGCCATCCCCGATTGTCAGTGTGGTAAAGACCGAAACGGCCCGCTCCAGAGGCATTCCCGCTTGGAAAACGCCGATAATCAGACCCCCAATGATGTTGATCAATGTGATGATGATTCCTGCGATCGCATCGCCCCGGACAAACTTGCTGGCACCGTCCATAGCACCAAAAAAGTCCGCCTGCCGGGTGATCTCTTCCCGGCGGCGCTGCGCTTCTTTCTCGTCGATGATGCCAGCATTCAGGTCGGCGTCGATAGCCATCTGCCGACCTGGCATCCCGTCCAACGCAAATCGGGCTGCCACCTCACTAATCCGCGTGGCCCCCTTGGTAATGACTACAAATTGAATCACCACAATAATGGCAAAGATAATCAGCCCCACCACGATCTGATCGCCTGCCACAAATCGGCCAAACTCCTGCACCACCCGACCCGCCGCCCCAGGCCCGTCCACCCCAGCCCGCGTCAATATCAACCGGGTCGTTGCTACATTCAGCACCAGCCGAAGTAGCGTCGTCGCCAACAGCAACGACGGAAAAATGCTAAATTCCAACGGTGTTTTCACGTAAATCGTCGTCAGCAAGATGATCACCGCCATGGTGATATTGGCCGACAAAAGCACGTCCATCAGACCTGCAGGCAGCGGAACAATAATGACCAGCACGCTGCAAATCAGCGCCACCGGCAGGATCAGGTCCTGGAGGCGGGCAAAACGAAGACCTTCCGCACGGACCGAGACCGCCTCGGCCATTCTGCCTTCTCCAACCAGATAAAAGAAAATAAGAAAACAGAAACCTACCAGCCTGTCGGCCCAGATCGGGCCTGCCCAGACCGGCTTCGAAAAGGTAGAAGCAGCGGCCAGAAACTACCCAAAAACGGCCCGGCTGTCTAGGCCGATTTCCGGCCCGATGCTACTGATCTCCGGCCATAAAGACGGGATTCCTACCAAATCCCATTTGAACGGGGCCTTAAGGCTTGCCGTCTCAGAAGCTGGCCTGAAAGAGCTGGCCTGAAAGGGATTTTAGCTTTTTCCGACGGGGTTTCGGGGTTAAGTATTCGGCAAAATTAGGGTAAAATAGAGGCTTTTAGGGAACCCGGGGCCTCTGGGCAAAGTTCTGCTTGTAACCTGGGAAAACACTTTTCCAGATAGCCTCTCATAGAAGGTTTTAGGCTGAGGGCCAGATAGGGCTTTAGGGAGCAAAGCGAGGTCCCGGAAGATTATCCAAAATCTCTATTTTTCCCAGTTGCTTAAGCCTTATCTCCTATCCTTGTTCCATGAGAGCACTTCAATCCCCCTATTAGGGTGGCATTCCCTGAAAGCAACACTTCAGCCCTCTAAAATGAAAGCCTTGCACACTCCCATTGAGACATAATGGCTAGGTTAGGAAAAGAGAGTTAACCTTTTAGAATTTTACCTATTTATCCCAGTTTCTCCGAATTCATGGGTGCTCCATTTGCCTGAATCATTACCCGCGAACATCCCGTTTTCCCTGTTTGCAATGACAACTTAAGCATCCGCTTGCTCCTGGGCCACTAGCTAGGAGCGTTCATTGTCGGGCTTTTTCCAAAAAACCCATTAGGGTACTTCTATTGCCCACCTAAAGGATGGCTTATGCTCCCTCTACTTTTGCGACTCAAGATCCTCACATCCCTACCAAAACCTTGCTTTTCTTGCTTTTCTAATTATGCTGTAAAAAGAAGATTTCCAAATTGAGTACCGGAATATCAACTCCTTCTGGCTGAAAATTAATAAGGAACCTCTGCAAAACTCTGAGCATATAGTGAACTATATGAACCTTTGATTCGATAGGTATTTGGCCGCCTCGTGCAAATACCTACTATATGTAGGGCGATGGCAGTGCTAGCCATCCTATATATTGGGTTAATAGTACAAAAATATATCCTTTGAATTCTGCAGAAGTTCCATACCTCTTTAATAGGGAGTGTGTTTGGACCAAGGAGTCAAACCATGTATTTCAGAGTGCGACTTTTCTCCAGACGGCGGTGGGGCTATCTGCTGGCGGCGATGATTATCGGCAGCGGCGCCTTGCCTGCCTGGGCCGGTACGTTCACCTGGACCGGCAACGGCGATCAATATTGGAGTACGCCGGCCAATTGGTCCGGCAGCCAAGTGCCCGTCAGTGCCGCGGATACCATCATCAGTTTCGATGTAATGACCAATCCTGGTACTTCCACCACGCCACTTAATCAAAACATTGCCAATCCTCTGCAACTGAATGAACTTACTTTTGGCCATAATGCCGACGTGTCGTATTATATCAGCGGTAATCCGCTTCGGTTTGTGGCCAACGGCACCACGCAGCCGATGTTCCGAAATTACGGCTGGTATGATAAGTACTTCTATAATGAGATTCAGGTACCCGCGGGGACTACGCTTCGGCTGATTAACGACACATGGAACATGCTGATGAACGGAGTCATCAGCGGCGCCGGCACCTTACGGATGGAGGCTCAGGGCGGCGGCGGGGAATGGCACTTGTACGCAGCAAATACCTATACCGGCGGCACCATCTACAACGGCACGACCGACCCTAACCAAGCGTACTGCCGATTGGCCGTCTATGCCTCCGGCGGCCTAGGAACCGGGACGGTTACGCTCAACGGCGGCAATATTTCCACAGTGGCCCAGGCGGCCCCCCGAGCCGGCCTGCACTTTATGACCACCAGTACCAGCTTTTCCAATAATTTCCTCCTGCAGGCCGATTCCCCCATTTTTGCCAGTGCTACCGGCATTAGCCTTTCGGGCAACGTCGATCTGAGCACCAGAACGCTTTATCTTCGAGGCACCGGTTCGGCTACCCTTAGCGGTACCGTCAGCGGCAGCGGCTCCATTACCAAACTAGACACCGGCACCTGGACCCTCTCAGGCAACAATACCTACACCGGCGCCACCACGGTGTCTGCTGGCACATTGCTTCTGGGCCATCCAAATGCTCTTGGGACGGCCACTTCCACCGTGCAACTGGGCGACACTGGCACCGGCAACAATAATATCGCCCTGTTGACCGACGTGTGGACCGGACAAGGCTATTACGTTCCCTTTGCCATCTCGCGAAACATCGCCGTCAATAATGTGGGCGCTGGCACGGTAACCATTGGAAGCAATGCGGCAGGAGCCGGAGCGGGATATTGGGTCGAATTTCAAGGAACTATTACCCTAAACAATAAAGACGTACGGCTGAAAGGCACGAACAGCGATCGGACTACGTTTACTGGTAAGATTACCGGAACCGGGAACGTTTATGTGGACGGCCCCAATCGGATTACTTGGAGTGGTACAAATGACTTTGTTGGAAATGTGTTCATTACCGCAGGGACGCTTCAAGTTCATGGCACAAACATTCCGGATGGCGCCGATGTTACCGTAGCTAGCGGTGCTACGCTCCGAATCTGGAGCGCTTCGGAAACGATCAATGCCTTGAATGGAGCAGGATTTGTTCAAGTCGGAGGATCGGCGGGAACATTCACCATTGGCGCCGGTAATGGCAGTGGGACGTTTTCCGGTACATTGCGGAATGAAGGCACTGGGGTATTGGCCCTGGTCAAAACTGGCACCGGCACGCAGACGCTTTCTGGGCCGTTGCAGCACACCGGCGGCACTACTGTCAACGGCGGCACCCTGGTGCTGGCCCAACCCGGCGTGTCATTTCCTAGTTCAGGTTCTACTGGACAGTTCAGCTCGGCCCATACGGTAACCATCAACACCGGTGGCACCTTGCGCCTGGATACCTCATGGGTTACCGGCGATGGACTTCAGAACAAGGCCATCGTCAACGGCGGGACGCTCCATTTCGGCGATGGAGACAATTACTGGGGCAATATCGAGTTGACCGGCGGCCAGATTACCACTAGAGCCAGTGGCAATCCTTGGCGGACCGGCAATTGGGGTAGTGGCACTATTAAGGTCAATGCTAGTGCGGGTTCTTCGACGATTTCGGGCCGGCTTTGTTTTGTCGGTACCGCTTCCGCTCCGATAACGACTTTTGATGTGGCCGACGGGGCGGCCGCCGATGATTTGGTCGTGTCGGCAATCATCTATGACCACGGTGGTTTTGAAGGCGCGATGGCACTGGTCAAGGACGGAGCAGGAACGATGGTGCTCTCCAGCACCAGCAATACCTATGGCGGCCAAACCCGTATCCAGGCCGGCATCCTCAAATTAGGCGACTCGGAGGTTATCCCTCACGGCAGCGGCAAAGGGAATGTGGTGCTCAACGGTGGGGCCACTGCCGCTGGGATTCTGGACCTCAACGGTTTTAACGAAACCATCAATGGACTTTCTGGCGCCACCGGCACGGTGCTGGGCCGGGTGGTCAATAACAAAACCGGCAGCACAGCGACGCTGACGGTCGGCGCTGGAGACGCCACGGCCAGTTTTGCTGGGATCATCGCCAATAACACCGGCACCGGCGGCACATTGGCCCTGGTGAAAACCGGCGACGGCACACAGACGCTTTCTGGGCCGCTCAATTACACCGGTGGCACCACCGTCAACGGCGGCGTGTTGGTCCTGGCACAGCCTGGCTTAGGATGGACGGCCAATGGGCAGTTTGGTTCCGCCGGCCATGTGCTAACGGTCAATGCCGGGGCCAAGTTGCAACTGACTCAACGAGGACTCCTAGGCAACGGCCAGGCTCATCAACTGGTCATTAACGGCGGCACGGTCGAGTTCCTCCATGAAACCTATCAAAGTCGAATCGAGATGACCGGCGCACGTATCTATTCGGATCCGTCCGGCCAGCCGATTACCCATGTTTGGCGGACCGGCAACTGGGGCGACGGCCAGATTACCGTCAAAGCCAGTCCGACCAGTTCGACCATCGAAGGCCGGTTAACTTTTGTGAAGAGCGCCTCGGCTACCAAAACCACTTTTGATGTGGCTGACGGCCCAGCCGTTCAGGATTTGATCGTCTCGGCCAATATCATGGACCATGGCGGCGGCTATGAAGGCATGGAACTGGTAAAAACCGGGGCCGGCGTGATGGTGCTTTCCGGGACAAACACCTATATCGGGCCGACCACCATTCAGGCCGGTAAGCTTCTGCTCACAGGCACTCATACGCCAACCACGACGCCTGGGTTATACACCATTGCCGCTGCCGGTATGTTGGGCGGCACAGGAACCACCAGCGCCTCTGTACTGGTCCAAGGCACGATTGCCCCCGGGACCAGTGTGGGCACGATCAATACCGGAAGCCAGACTTGGGCGCCAGGAGGCATTTACCAATGGGAGATCCAGGACGTGGATGCCGGTCCAGGCACAGGCTGGGACCTAATCAACATCACCGGCACGCTGACCATCACGGCAACGGCGGCCAATCCGTTTGTGATTGATGTGGTCTCTTTGGGCAGTGGCGGGTTGCCGGGCCTGGTGGGCGATTTTAACCCCCTAAGCGTGTACAGTTGGGAGATTGCCCGCACCACAGGCGGCCTGAGCGGCTTCGGGCCGGAAAAGTTCCTAATCGACCTAGGCGATTTCCAGAACTACTGGCACGGTGGTCGCTGGTGGGTAAGCCAGCAGGGCAATAGCGTGTATTTGAACTATGCGATTCCGGAGCCGGCCAGCGGCCTGTTGGCCCTGTTGGCCCTCGGCGGCCTTGCCCTGTGGCGCTGGTTGAGGAGAAAATAAATAAATAGGTGGAGTAGAAAATTAAGATACTTCCCGAGGGGAAGGCCTTTCCGGTTTTGCAACTATTGACCCGAATGAAGTGGGGGCCAGATTTTCTCAGGATGGCTGAATAGAGTGTCCTTCCCGCGCAAGTGGGAATCCAGCCTTCTGGCCTCTTGCCCCTGTGTGGGAGAGGCCGGCTTGGCCTCTGACCAAGCCGGGTGGGGGGCCTTTTTCGCCTCTGCCCTCCGCGGGCGAGGCCGGCATTCCCGAAGGCAATGCCGGGTGATGGGAGAATCCCCTTTGCTAAGGAGGCTTCCTCCAGAAGCCCGGATTCCCGCTTTCGCGGAAATGATCCGCTAGCTTGACCT
>JANXAQ010000122.1 GCA_025062105.1 Thermoguttaceae bacterium | reverse complement strand
ATGCTGGAGGCTATCAGTCGAGAACTAGGCCCCCAGATGGAGCGGTACCGAAACAACTTTTTCAAATGTGCCCAGGGGATGGCAAATAAACAGGTCGCCAAGGTAGATATAGCGGAGATTCAAACGCTTCGCCAAAAGGTGCTTAGTCTTTCCCAGCGGCCGGATTTTAGCAAGGAGCTGATCCAACGGGAGGCCGATCCAGCTATGAAACGGTTGGAGGAAATTTTTGTGTTGGATCGGCAGAAGGTGTTAGAGGCGTTTCCGCATCTTCAGAAAGAACGGAGCCGACTTCAGGAATTAGGCCAGTTGTGGGAGCAGTGTGCGGTGGCCGTCTGGGAAGCCAGCCCGGCCGAAGCAGAAAAACCGGTGCAAAAGCCCAGTTTCGAGCAGTATCTGGCCGGTGAGGAGGCGTTGGCTTGTGGTTTGGCCGCTCCGATGGACCCCAAAAATCGAGAAATCCTTGCCATGAATGCCCGTTTAGCCTCCCAGTTGGACCCCGAAGAATCGCGGACCATTTTAGCCCTGAATCTGACGCGAAACCTGCTGGGTTTACCGGCCCTGATGATTGATCTAAAACTTTGCCAGGCCGCCCGAGACCATTCCCAAGACATGCAGAACCTGAAGTTTTTTTCTCACGAATCGCCGGTGCCTGGCAAAAAGACACCCTGGGATCGGGCCAAACGTTTTGGTACCACCGCCTCGGCCGAAAACATTGCTGCTGGTCAACCGGATGGCCGAGCCGCCAATCTGGCTTGGTTCCATAGTCCCGGCCATCATCGCAATATGTTGGGCAATCATCGTCGGGTGGGCGTTGGCCGAGCAGGCGGCTTTTTCACCGAAATGTTCGGCGATTAAAAAACTCTTTCCGGTATGCCGATTACTCGGGGCAAGACGAAGGGGTGGTTATTCCTGGCTGAGCAGAGCCATCACGCGGTCGGTAATGGCCTGAATAATGGCCTCTTGTTCGGGGGTGGCTGGGCCCAATGGGGAGGAATCCCCGGGGTTATCCTTTCTGTCTGCCTTCGGCTCTGAAGTAGAGTTGGCCTGGCTACAGCCAGGCGTCCATGAACAACCCCGACGGGGCGGAGTAAAAGCCCGTTGTTCTATCCCGGCTTCCTTCCAGCTTTCCCGAAACAGATCATTGGCGCAAATGTCGCAATTTTTCAGCTCCGATCGAGGGTCATGGAAGCCTAGTTTTTCTTTCAGTTGCAGAAGGGCTTGGGCCTCGGACTCCGAAAAATAATGGATATTCCCCAGACTGCGGGCTAGCATCAAAATCCGGCAATAGCTGTCTAATACTTCTGTCCACCAGTAGGCCTTTTCCAATGTATCGGCGTAGCTGACAGTCCCGTGGTTAGCCAAAATCACAATATTGGCCTTATGGACAAATGGTAGCACGGTTTCGGCAAACTCTTTAGTACCGGGCAGGGCGTATTTAGCGATAGGCACTTCGCCAAGGAAGATTTCGGCCTCAGGCATCACACAAAGGGGCACCGGCTCCCGGGCAATCCCAAAGGCCGTTGCATGGGGCGGATGGCAGTGGACGACCGCTCGGACATCCGGCCTCGTCTTCATAATTGCCAGATGGAGGAAAATCTCACTAGTCCGTTTCCGTCGGCCCGATAGTTGATTGCCTTCCAAATCTACTGTGCATAAGTCTTCCGGCTTCAGAAAGCCTTTGCTGACCATCGTCGGCGTGCAGAGGACTTCCTTTTCGCTCAGCCGATAGGAGATGTTCCCGTCGTTGGCCGCGCAGTACCCCTTGGCGTACATCCGGCGACCAATTTCGCATATCTCTTGTTTGATCCGATGGAGGTTTTGCGGCATGGCAACTCTCCTATGCTTCTCTCCTGCCTCATGGCCCAAAAAGGTCAGGCTAAGGAGGCTAATTTTTCACCCACCATGTTGACTGGCTTTAGTTCTGAACTGCGGCTTGTCTCGAAATACGATAATCTGTAAGCCCTCTCCTCATGGCATTCCTCAAGAAGACTTAAAGCCTCTTACAAAATGAAATTCCCAGAAAACAAAGGAGGCACTTTCCCGTTCATAAAATGAGAAAAACCTCATTTTGTTAGAGGCTCTTATTTTGTCATTCCAGCGAAAGCGGGAATTCAATTGCCTTTGGTGTCTGGCCTCGTGTAGCTCTTTTGCCTTCGGTGGGAGAACAAGGATAGGCAGTTTCCTGGAGTTCGGATTCCTGCTCGTGCAGGAATGGCAATATTGGTTTTTGTTTGGACACGAAGGGGGTTTAATATTTCTTCGGTTATTTTGGAAACATTTGTTCCGGTGGCAGAACCGACACCTGATCTAAAACAGCCGCATTGTAGGCATCAAGTGGCTTGATATCCGGATAAAAAGGCATGGCAGCTTCTCGGCCTTCGCTAACAGCGATCAAGCTGCCCTGGCCAGCTCCTAGTTCGTCATAGACAACTACTTCTTCGACCGGCTGGCCCGGCCGACCGATCAAATCTTGCCAGCTGAGAGGCACCGCTATTTTAAACCGCCCACCCTGCAGGGTTGGGTGCCAGCGGTTCAACGTGACTGTGCCGATTACTTTGGCAATCCGCATAAGCTTTACCGTTCTACAGAAGAAGGCGACTTTTTCCTTAGCTCCCCTTTTGCCAATTTCCCGGCTGTAGCCTTATTGGGTGTTCTAACCTTTCGAACATATTAGAGTTAGGAAATTTCCCGAAGCCCCCACTCAAAACCGAACTGCTTGAAATAGAAGGTACAAAAATGACAAACGTCGAGTTTCCTTATGCCAATCGGCTTTTCAGTGGCTCGGGGCAGGTTCGGATGCCTGCCCGGTAAAATTGGCGGATCATTTTTTCCAGTTGGTATGGCGAGACTTGGCGGGGGTTGATCACCAGCAGGTTGGCGCCCAGGCTGGCCGTGTCCGAGGCGGCCTGGCCCGGCTCCATGCCCCAGACTGCCCGCACGCCTACCTGCCGATTAGCCGCGCAAAGTCCAATAGCCACATATCCGGTCAACAGCACGCCTAAATAGTTACCCGCTCGGATTGCCTCGGCCAAAGCATCTATTGCTCTCAAAATGCAGTCCATTTGCCGCACTTCGAGCGGCACTGCTTGCTCAGTTAACCGCCGTACCAAACTAGCCGGCTCATACGCCCTGCCATGCACTACCATCAGCAATCGGCCCCGGCTGCCAGTGCGTCCGGAGGCTCCCGCTGCTGCTTCTGAACTGGTTTTTGAACTTTGCGGCTCGGTCAATTGGTCGGCGGAGACGGATTGGCTACCCGCCGCAGAAACCACTGGATCTGGCCCACCAGCGACATCCTCCCCAGCTAAGCTTCCGTCGGCCACCAACAGGATATTCCGCCGTTGGAGCTCGTCTCGGACCAGAGGAGTAATCAAGGCGTCTGGCCGAACCACCAGACGGCGTAGGCCCTCCAGGTTTTCCGGCAGACCGCAGGCCCGCAGGTCGGCCATGGTTACCAGTCGGCTCGTAATCCGCAATTGCCCATCTTCTGATAGGGTTTGGGGCTTGGGCATGGAATGGTTAGCCATCGAGGGACTGGCAGCGGCCTGGCCACTGGTACTAACCACCGGAGGCTGCTGAACGGAGCCGACGGTTGGCCGCGGCGAAGATTGTACGGGCTGGCCCGGTTGGCCAACAGTAACTCCGCTGGACTGTTGTCCCTGCAAGGCCGCCAACACCTCTCGAACAATCTGCTCAATGTCCCAAGAGACCGCACTCATCAGTTCGCCTTATTCTCAGGCTGTTGCAAAAAGGTTTTCTTACGGGGTAGAGCTAGGCTGATCGGGGATACCAATCACCGACCATCGGACCGGCGAGGTAGGACTGTTTAAAAGTTCCCTGGTTCCCTGTCCGTCACTGGAAATGACCACCCATTGGCCCACGCCCGCTCCCAAGGAATCGACGGCCAGGATCGGCTCTCCGTCTGGGGTTTGGCCGTCGGCCGCAAAGGCCTGGACCACCAAAAGCCGCCAGCCTCGCATCGAAGGATGCCGCACTGTAGCCGTCGCTGTGCCAATAACTAATCCGTTTAACATGGAAATCGCTCTGGCTGAATTTGTCTCATCCGGATACTGTTTGTCTCATCCGGATACTGCCACCTTTGCCCAATCCGGATGCACCAGGTTGTCATTCCTCCAGAAGCCGGAATCTAGGCTTATTAAACCTGCCCCTTTTGCACTCGACTTTATGCTATTTTGAGCCTCGCCCTGAAGGAGAAAACTCTAACTCTTTGTAACTATTGCAGTTAGAAATTGTGTGTACAAAAGAAACTTTGCTTATAACTCCTGTAAACAAAATCCGTTAGGAAAAATGGCAAAGTCGAATTGGGATTCCTATCCAAAAAGGACTTCTCAATCGGAACTGTTTCCGGTCGAAGTAACAAATCCCCCAAAACTGGGGCAAAACCAACCAGCATTGACAGAACTTCGCCAACCGCAGAGAACCTTTTCACAGAGGCAAAAGGAATTTTCTCGACGTCTGGTATGTTTTTTATCACTGAGTGGAACCTACTGCTTCTCATTTTCCGAGGATTCGGAGGTTGTCGATCATGGCACAGCGGCGTTCTCGGGTGAACGTTAGCGGCGTAGTGATGCCTTCGCCGGTTGGCCCGGCAATGGAGAAGGACAGATAGCCTTCGCCGCCCAAGCCTAGGCCTGCCATGCAAGGGCCGTTTTTCACAAAAATCGTGGTATCCACCGCTTTGCCCATGCGGGTCATATGGGTCACATTGGTCGAGTGGATGATGGCGGTGTGTTTGAAGCCATGCTCGGCTCGGACCGCCTGTTCGATACATTCATCGATATCCCGGCATCGAACAAACGGCACAAAAGGCATCATCTGTTCTACCTGGACAAATGGGTGGTCAGGATCTGTTTCTCCGAACAATAGTTCGGTCTGTGGCGGCACGCTCCGGCCGGCCGCCCGGGCCAACACCGCGGCATCCTGGCCGATAAACTCCCGGGCTGGAGCGTCGTGACGCTCGGCTCCTTCGCCGACCGTGGTGATGGCGGCCTTAGTCAAAGCGTCGATTTCCCGGCTGGAAAGGCGAACAGCGCCGGCTCGTTCCATGGCCGACATCATCTGGTCGAATACCTCGGCCACCACAAAGACCTCTTTTTCTGCGATGCACAAAAGGTTATTATCGTAGGCGGCGCCTTGGATGATGCAGCGGGCTGCACGATCCAGGTCGGCCGTCTCATCGACTACTACGGGCGGATTCCCTGGTCCGGCCACAATGGCTCGTTTTCCCGATTGCATGGCCGCCCGGGCCACCCCAGCCCCACCGGTTACACACAAAATCGCTATATCCGGATGCTTGAAAATCTGCTGAGCCGTTTGCAACGTGGGTTCCACGATGATAGTAATCAGATTATCAATCCCCAGGTCCCGGTAGATCGCTTCGTTGTAGCGGCGGACCCCCTCGGCAGCTACGCGCTTGCCGCCCGGATGCGGATTGACCACCAGCGTATTGCCAGCTGCGATCATGTTAATCGCATTGCCT
>JANXAQ010000093.1 GCA_025062105.1 Thermoguttaceae bacterium | reverse complement strand
GAGGAAAAAAGATCACGCCTCTCCCCTCCGTGGGAGAGGCCGGCGGAGCCGAAGGCGACGCCGGGTGAGGGGGAATCAACATTACTTCCTTACAAGACGCGGCTCTATGTTCTGGCTTGCAGCTGTCAAAACTCCCTTACTTCCCACCTCCTACTGCCCTCTGCCTTCGGCCCTCTGCTTTCGAAGGAAGGGCCCCTCACCCGCTCTGCTGCGCAGAGCACCCTCTCCCGCGGCGGCCAGGGGAATCCCCCTCACCCGGACAACCTGACGGTTGTCCACCCTCTCCCGCGGAGGGGAGAGGGGGTGCGTGGAGGGTAGAGGGGAGTGGGCGGTGGGGGGTGGGCGAAGGGCGGAGGGGGGAGCGAAGGAGCAGCACAAAGGGGCCTGGATCCCTGCTTGCGCAGGGATGACAGGGGGGGAAAAGAATTTCACTCCGTTGGCGGAGCGATTAGGAACTGGCTTTTCGAAGCCGATCCATAATGGCCCGACCTAAACCGATTTCGGGCATCGGATGGGCTAAGATGAGATCTAGCCCCGCCTGATCCAGGCGGCGAAGAGCGGCATAGAGATTGGCGGCTGCTTCGGCCAAATCGCCCGTTTGCGAAAGCACTTCCACCATGGCAAACGGTTCCCTTTGCGGCGGCGGTTGCAGACAAAGCAGGCCGATCCGCTTTCCCTCGGCCTCCAGCGGCGGGTCCCAACCAATTACAAGCGGCGTGTGCGGTGCATAATGGCGAGGGAACCGCCCAGGAGCTTGGCCTGGCAAGTCCATCGAAGCCGGAATCTGCACCGGACCGATCAACTCTTCGATCTGTTCGAGGGGGATTCCGCCGGGCCGCAGAAGCGTTGGCTGGCCATGAGCAAAGGAGACAATCGTCGATTCCACACCCACCCAGCATGGACCACCATCTAAAATTATATCCACCTGCTGGCCGATCTGCTGGCGGACATGGTCGGCCGTGGTGGGACTGAGCCTACCGAATGGATTGGCGCTTGGGGCGGCAATGGGCACCTGAGCCTGCCAAAGTAAGGCCAACGCGACGGCATGGGCCGGCATGCGCACAGCTACCGTGGGCAGACCTGCCGTCACCTCGTCGGGAATACAAGGGGCCTTCGGGAGCACCAGACTAAGCGGACCGGGCCAATACCGCTGAGCCAACCGACGGGCCGACTCCGGAAACTCCAGCACCAAGCTTTGGGCCTGCTGGAGACTGCCGACATGAACGATCAACGGGTCGTTGGAAGGGCGATTTTTGATCTGGAAAACTTTTTGCACAGCCGTTCGGTCCAGGGCATTGGCACCTAGACCATAGACGGTTTCGGTGGGAAAAGCTACCAGGCCGCCGGAGCGGATCCGTTCGGCCGCCTGCTGGATTTCGGAGGCCGAGCAACCGAGCTGCCTTGCACCTGGCGAGCAAGCAAGGATCCATTCAGCCGCCGCCCGGATGTCGGGAACCACTGGGACAGCCGGGGGCAATTCCTGGAGATGTTTCCAGCCATGGCCTGTACAAACATAAATCCCCTGCCCGCCGACCTGTTGGCCCAATAGGACATCGTGCGGATGATCGCCGACGGTAAACGAACGGCCAAGATCAACACCATACTGACGGGCAGCCTGCTGAAGAAAATAGGGAAACGGCTTAATGCACTGACAGCCGTCGGTCCGCCGATGCGGACAGACATAGACATCGCTGATCGTTATACCGGCTGCCGCCAATCGCTCCAGAAGATACAGGTTGACCTGCTGGACCTGTTCTAGCTGCAATAGCCCCTCGGCAATGCCGGGCTGATTGGTCACGATAAACAGCAGAAAATCATCTTGGAGCCGACGAAGGGCGTCCGTGGCACCTGGGATCCAGAAGACTTGAGTTGGGCTAGACAGATGCCCACGATCTTCGATCAGCGTGCCATCCCGGTCTAAGAAAACGGCAGGCCGCCCACTCATCGCATTCCGATATACTCCAACCAGCAGGATTCCAAAAACTTTTCCGGGCCGATGTAATCGCCGAAAAGCTCCCGTGCTTTCTGCAGACGTTGACGCTGGGCATGCAAGACCTCAAACAGTACCGGCGGAGCATCCGGCACCTGAGTCCGATGGAAATGTTCGACCCGATCCAGCTTGGCCAAGTTTTCCGGCACCCGAATGGTAAACTGCCGACGATAATCTTCAATAGGATATTCTTTGCCCAATACTTGGCGAAATAGGGGCACTAGATCTTCATATTTTGGGATCCAGCCGGTGGGTGCCGGGATGGCTCCAACATCGTCGTGCACGCGCAGTTCCATCCACTTGACCCACACATGCTTGTCGCGCACGGCATTGACGAACTGGCCGGTCTGCTTGTCCCGGAGGAAATAATTGACGCCGAATACTAGAGGCGGTTTCCGGACCTTTTGGCCAAAGTCCAAATTATTCTGAATGTACTTGCCCAAAGGAATAGACACAAAGTCTTGGATGCTCATCAGATTGATTTCCGGCAGGCCCTCTTGGCCGAGGATTGCATAGGTGGTTTCGGTTTCCAAGGAGGCGCCGTAGGCGATGATGCCATGGTTCCAGTCGAAGCCTTGTTGGACCGGCACATAGCCATAGGCGTCTCGACCACCGTACATAATGCCGCCTAGCAGGATGCCGTCTGGGTTGTCCAGTTCGGGATCGCAGTTGGCCAAGGCAGGCAGAGCAACGGCATACCGGGCATTTTTATGGGCAGGTGGAATTTCGTTTCCTTGGGCATCTTTTTTCCCCTTATACCAATGGCCGGTAAAGTTCTCTCCTTCGTCCGGAATGGGGCAACCCATGCCAAGCCAATAAGGACGGCCGTCTTTGACCAGCACATTGGAAAAGATGACTTCGCCCGGCTTGGTCAGGACGTCCCAGATAGCCGGATCGTCTTTGGCATTAACGTTTTGGATGATACCGAAGATGCCGGCTTCGGCATTGGCGGCCCGACATTGTCCGTCGATGGCCCGCAAATAGGCAATATCATCGCCCAGGATGGTTTCGCCGGGAAGCATGGCGGTGGAGGTTTTGCCGCAGGCGCTGGGGAAAGCCCCGGCGAAATAGGTTTTCCGGCCGGCGGGGCCATAGACGCCCATAAGAAACATGTGTTCAGCTAGCCAGCCTTCTCGGTCTGCCCGCCGGATCGTTAGCCGAAGCGCCAGCTTCTTCAGACCCACCGTGTTGCCTGCATACTGGGTGTTGACACTATAGACGGTGTCGGTCCGATAGTCGATATAGATGCGTTTTTTATCCGGTTCTGCGCTGGTCATTCGTTCGTCTAATTTGCCGGCCGAATGCAACGTGGCAAAAAACTGGGCCTGTTCGCCCAGCTGCTTAAATTGCTCATACCCGCGCCGATATAACAGATTCAAACTGTGCGAGACGTACCAAGAATCGGTACACTCGACACAGGGAATGCTGAAGACCGAATTGGTGGGCCCCAATGACATAAATCGTACGATCATCGTCCGGCCGCGCATCGAACCCCGAAGCAGACCTCGGACCTCGGCCAGACCCTCCTCCCGCTCAATCTGCCGAAGAGCCGGCGAAAGATGGTCTTCCTTCGGCACTAAATATTTGGTTACCTCACGATCCCGACCTTGGTCTTCCGGTCCGTCAAAGTGAACTGTGTGTCCTTCGATAGCCAACGGCCTTTCCTCTTTGTTTTCCAAGGCCATTCGGCGGGTCAAGGCCACTGCTTGCTCGGAATCGTCGCAGACGATAACCCGCTCCGGCTCGCAAAGCTGGATCGCATCAGCCACAAACTGATGCAACCGATAGTTCCGAATGGCCATCAGACGTTGGTAGTCTTCCGGACTCATTGCCCGTTGGAATACGTCGCTGGGTTTTTCTGTCATCTTGGTCTCCCTGAATGATCGCTGAAACATGACCTCCATATAACCTTACCATACGGAGAGATTCCGAGCATCATACTACGCTGGACTTTTGCCATTTTCCCGAACTTAGTTTGTATTCAGTTAGTGTGTTTTCCGTAGTTACGACGAAACCTACTTTTGTTCACCTATAGTAACTCCAATAGGTACCAGGAGTTAGAACATTAGGCTTCCAGGACAAAGCCCAAAATGGCAAAAGTCCAGCTGAGAGATCCCGGGCATAAAAAAAGCCGGCTGTCTCCTAGCAGGTGCTCAACCGGCTTTCCTGTGCGCCCCCTCCAACTACACCAGGCTGGGACGCCCCTGAAAGTCCTTATTGTTTCCATGCTCAGGCCCAGGTTGGCTGCCTTTGCCTATGCATAGAAACGATATTATTATCAGGGATGATTTTGTCCGTCAAGGGGTGGCGTCAACGCCTTCTTATCTCGACTTTTGCCCTTTTTGTAACTTCTTTTATTTCAAGGAGTTAGGTTTTTGGGACTCTATGTTCAGCAAATTTCCTAACTCTAATATTTTCAAAGGGTTAGAACATTCCAAAAAGGTTGCCCCCTGAAAAATGGCAAAAGTCGAGCTTATATACCCCCTTGATAGTAATACCCCCCAACGATAGAAACTGCCCTTCCTGCCAGCTGCTGGGCTTTGGGGGAATGTGAAAAATCAAAGTCTCGTAAACCAAAATGCCTGCCTCGGGCAAATCCTTCAAATGCTCACCGGAGCGTCCAACGTAAACACAATTACCCTTTCTCCCGTGACGGTGCTCAGATCGGTGTGCAAACTAACAACTTTTCGGCCGAGCAACTGGCTGATAATCGCCTCCAGCATCGGTCGGCCCCGCTCCAAAAGTTCCTGCCGCATCTGTTTGACCAGTTCCCGGCCCCGGACAGGGTCTTCCGAACGGGTCAAATGATACTCCGCCTGCGTAAGAATCCCTTTTAATCGGACCAGGACCAAATCGTCCAAAATATAACTTTTGGCTTCCGTTGGTCCCCGGCCCATAAACTCTTTTTCGAAGCGGATCAACGCCTCACTGATTTCCGCCTCCAATTGGCCTCGGGTTTTCCCCGTCGGTTTTGTTCCTGAGGTCTTTTTGTCTGCCATGGTCATACGCCGGAAAAATAAAAAGGAACCTCTGCAAAATCCTGAACATATAGTGAACTTTGTGAACCTTCGATTCTCTAGCCGGTTGATTCTCCTATCTGGACATCTCCTATTATCTATTGGATGCTAAAAATGCTAGCAGCCCTATATGTTGTGTTAGAGAGAAGGCCAGAGAAAATGGTATAAAAATATGAAACATCTAACCCAATGGCCTGACGTATCCGTCCTCTCCAAGCAGGAATCCAGGCTTCCTAGTGCCTCCTAC
>JANXAQ010000303.1 GCA_025062105.1 Thermoguttaceae bacterium | reverse complement strand
AACTCTTTCGTGGTATATCCAAGACCTCTTAAGAAGGCCAATTAACCTAACTCATAATGATTCCATATGTTAGGGCAAGGTTTTCCCGTCTCCCTGTATGGCCCGGATCGAACCGGCTGGACCGGCCCTCCCACAGAGGCTGGGCAGCCCAGCGGGAACAGCCAACAGTTTTTGGTCCTTCCCCCCACAAGGGGTGTAAAGAGAAGGTGATATAAGTCCTTTAAGATAAAAGGTTAGAACTATCTTGTTCTGGCAACCCGACTTGGAACTACTGAGACAGGATAACCGAACGGCTAGAGAATCAAATATTTATCACTTCATGTTCAGGATTTTGCAGAGGTTTCTTTACTTCCTGCCCGAAGGCTACCCCAATCGGCTTTGAAAAAGACTGCTGCTCTTCTAGCTTGAGGTTTGCCATTTTCCCTGGCTGGTTTTGTCTCCACGAGTTACGGCGAATCCTTCCGTTGGTTCCCCAATTTCCTAACTGCCATAGGTCTATGGGATTAGACCTTTCTCGTTCGGCACGAAGCCAAAAATGGCAAAAGTCGAGTGCCAGTGCTTCTGGCAAGCTCCCAGGGACTGTTGTTGGTTTAGGGAGAGCGGGGGTTTTGTTGGAAGTAGCGGGCGATCGTCCGGCCCAGGGAGCGTCCGACGCTCATGTAGCCGTCGATCGTGCTATGCGGGGTGTCCCAAGGGGTTTCCAGGCACAGGGCTACCACATGCGGCCGACAGTGTCGGGATACCCAATTCTTGCTGATCCGATCCCAACGGGCATCATACTTTGGCCCGGCCGTTCGGGGGCTGGGGGCCAACGGGATCGGCTGGGTGATTTCTGTCCTGGCCGCTTCCAAAAACCGAGCAAGATTCCTTCGGCCTGGTTCCCGAAGCAGTTGCTCTGGCGGAACGAAAAAGAACGGTTGCCGATCTCCTCGGCCAGGATTATGCAGATCCAAAAACAGGTCCATTCGGCCCTGGCTGTCCCATTGGCGGATGGCCGATTGGACGGCCTGGACCTCCGGCCAATAAGGCTCTGCGGACCAATCGCGGTTATGATCCTGCGGTTTTTGTTCTTTGCCGCCAGCGCCTCGGCAGACATTATCCACATCCATGATGGGAACAATGGTCAGGCTAGCCTTTTTGCGAAGCTCCGCGGCGGCCGGTTCCTCGGAGGCAAGCCAATCGATCAATCCCCAGGCCACCCAACTGGAGCCACTTTCCCAGGCATGTTGCCGGGCAATCACCCAGACGCCAAACCGCTCCGATTCCGGCAGCCCCGGTTCGGCAATCCGAAGGGCGGGTACAGAGCGACCTTCCTTGGACCGGCAAAGCTCAAACTTTTGGACCCAGGGGAATTTTTTGGTTGCCTCGGCCAATAGACGCTCCGCATCCGAAAGCCGAAACGGCGGCCCCCAGGCAAAATAAGCTTCCCCCGCCTCGATCTTCTGCTGATACACGATCCTGTCTTGAGATCGCTGGCCGGGGGAGGTCTGCTGCCAGGTTTTGCCGTCCAGAGAAAAAGCGGCTCGCTCTGGCCGAGCATACTCGCCATGTCCCCCGATTACCTCTAGAGTAATTATCTGACCAGGGGGGATGCCGGTTACATGCACGAACCACCAGCACGGCCAGCCCCGATCTTTATGTTCCGTCGGCCGAAGCCAGATCCGCCCCTGCTTCTGGTCCAGCTGCTCCACCACGCCGGAACCGTTCTCGAAATCGCTCCGGCACTGCAGCCGGCAAGAGCCCGGTTTGCCTAGCCCTTGCCCATTGCAGGGTTGCACCGGACTAGCAGATCCTTGAGTTTCCGCTGCTAGTAGGGCCTCGGTGATTACAAGAACAATCCACACCGTTAAAATCTCTAGGAACCAAGACGCCTTATGCCTCCTCGGAATTCGGAAATCTGGGTCTGAAAAAATCATCTTCGCAAACAGCCCACGGATGAGAAACTGCCCATGGTATCCACAAATATTCACTTTTCCTACCCCTTTAGACCCTTAAGTGCGGATCGGATGCCATGCCCGGAAGCTGGGAACCTCTGCATAATCCAACAGAAAAAGTTTTTATACCATTTGGGACCGCCCCTTTGCAGATCCATCCTCTAGAAGCAGTTGGCCCACAGCGATCACCTACCTGCAGATTTGAGGATTGCTATAGTTGACTATTTGTTCAGATTTTTGCCGAGGTTCCTCTGTTTTACAATCGGCGCAAGAAGAGGTCAATGTGGGTGGCATTGGGGGCGGCGAGTCGAGCTGCTTCCTGAAAACACCGCCGGGCCTGCTCTCGCATCTGGTCGAAATAGAAAAGCACTCCTAGCAGAAACAACAGGTCAGGATCGTTTGGTTTGGCAGCTACGGCTCCAGCCAAAGCGTTCCGATGGGCCACCCGCTCGGCTTCCTGAGGCCCATACAACACTTGAAGTCGAAACCCACTGGCAGGCCAGTTGGGATGAAGCTCTAAGCCCCGTTTGAACGCCTGAGCAGCTTCAGCATATTTACCCATACCCAGCAGGGCAAACCCCATGTGCAGATGGGCTTCCGGTAGTTGGGGATCCAGGCGAGCAGCTTCTCGATACCGTTGCAAGGCCTCGGCGTATTTTTTATTCGCAAAATGGGCATCACCCAGATCCACTAAGAGCATGGCCCGTTCCGGATTTCGACCAGCTGGCTCCGCAGCATTTTGATCGCCGGCTCTGCCTTGGTCCTGGCCGGGCGGTCCTTTGGCAGGCCCTTCCAGAATCAGGGGGGGATTAAGATTCGGCTGGTTCGGCGCCTTAGGAGCCTGCTGAGGCTCCCCAATGACTCCCGCCCCTACATTACCCGCCCGGTTTATCGCCGGACTCCGCTGGGTATTGCTTTGCTGGGTGGACGGCGGCGCCGAAAACCAATGTTCCACCCCCATCAGCCGAAGGATCGACCGAGGGCCATACCCGGCCACATCGGGATCCACAAAAATCGGGCCATACGGGATGTACACCGGCGGCGGTGGCGGAGGAGGATACGGCCAAGGATAGCCCGGCCAATAGGGACCATAGTAGTAATAGTAGTACCGGTAAGGCCGACCAGTTCGCTCCCTGGAAGAATCGGATCGCTGTTGGGACTCTGCAGAGTCTTTTGAGGCCTGGTTGGAGCTAGTGGTTTTGATGAAGTCGATATGGCCGGGTCCAGTATTTTGAGGATCTTTCGGGGAAGTTTTCTTGGGTGGGGACTCGGCTGCCCATAGCAGGCCGCCCCAGCATACCACCAGGATCCACACAGCCCAGAATCCCCCCGAGCAGGGAAGCTTTCGGAGTTGGCCAAGAGCCTTGCTCCACCAGCAAGCGGTCCAAGGCGAGCTGTCTGCAGGCCCATTTCTCAAATCAGTTGCTGAGAATAGGTGGTTTAGGGTGGGCAATCGGGAGCTGGGAGTCTCCAAAAATCTTTTCTGGGCAGGTAAAGAGCGTTCTTTCATGGCTAAGGCCCTCCTGGGGTAGGTGATAGGGGGTTAGTCCAACTTCCGGAGGAGGGTACTGCACAAAGCGGGCCAAAACCCTTTCGGAACTCGAATTTTTATAACCCTTTTTATTTTAGCTAGTTAGGACATTTTCGGAAACACCACCTTTAAAAAACCGGTCCAAAATGTAATCAAAATGATTCTGATAAAATCCTTTTGATTACACTTCGGAATTTTTTCCCGGGAAGCATTTCCAGTCGGCAACCAAGAAACAAAAAGGACGTCCCCCCCTTCGGAGATGGGCGTCCTAAAACCAGGTTACCGTGTCCTCTAGGACCGGCCAGAAATAAAAGTAACATTTCTGCCGAATGGCCCAATGGGTGATTCCTGCGAAAGCACCAGTCGAGGTGTTTTGTTGTTAGTTATTCTGGTTTCCCGTTTGGGGGGAACAAACCTGGACTGCCGCTTTCGGGGCCGTGACAACATAGGGGTTTCCTAGGAAAAGCCAGGAGAGTTCTTCATTCGGTTAAAGGATTACAAAAAAGGACGTCCATCCCTTCGGGGATGGGCGTCCCGTGTGAAAAACCCGTAAACCCTATGCGATCTGCCCTATGCAATCTTTAAGCTCGTTAGGACTTTTCAGCGGGCTTCTCTTCGGTGGTTTTTTCCGTGGGTTGTTCAGCTGGTTTTTCAGCCGGTTTTTCAGCGGGTTTTTCGGTGGGCTGTTCAGTAGGTGTAGCCGCCGGCTTTTCCGGGGCCTTCGGAGTAGGCTTTTTGGTTTCACCGCCGCAGCCAATCAGGAACATCCCCAAGGCCAATACACACAACAACAAGCCAATCCTCTTGAACATACAACAACCTCCTCAAAAAAAGAAACCTTTTTTACACGAACCCGGCAGGAACCCTCTTCCTGCCATTCCTACAAAAGTTTTGATCCTGGATGCTGGGTTTTTATTCCAGGATTTGCTAAATTTTAGGTTACTATTTTTAGGTTACTATTTTCTTCGGGGAAGTGGGAGAGGCAGCTAGGGGAGGCCTAGAGTCTGTCACACTCTAGAGAAAAAAATCTCGCAAAGGGAGGGTTTGGCAAGGTTGACCTTCGAACAGGTTAACCCAAACGGGGGATTTGCCCTCGGAAGGGTTTTTGCCAATTTTCGGGAATATTTTCCTGCCCTGAAGAGTCTAGGAAGGTAGGAGGCCGCTATGGCCACCGAAGGCAATCCGTTGGACATAGCCCGGCTGGTGGCCGAGCATCACGAGGCCGTTTATCGGTATGCCTATCGACTGAGCGGCTCGCAACCGGATGCCGAAGACCTGACCCAGCAGGTCTTTTTGATTGCCTGTGGGAAAGGCGGGCAACTTCGGCAGGCCGATTCGGTCCGCTCCTGGCTTTTTACCATTTTGCGAAACTGTTTCTTAAAATCCCGAGCCAAACCAACTCCCACTCCAGTGGGAGCGTTGGAACTTTCCTTGGAAAACCTCCCGGAGCCGGAACATCCACCCCCAGCCATTGATTCAGAACAACTTCAACAGGCTTTAGATCGATTATCCGCCCAGGATCGGGTCATTCTGGGTATGTTTTACTTTGAAAATCTTTCTTATCGGGAGATTGCCGAGCAATTGAAAATTCCTATGGGCACGGTGATGAGTCGGTTGGCCCGTGCCAAGGCCCGTCTTCGTGGGCAGTTATTCCCCCAATTGGTTCAGCAGAGCACCCCGCCAAAAACTGACCAAACCGGACGACAATCTCCTGTACCAGAAAAGAAACTTCCTGTCTGGCCCTAACCAACTTCCAGGAGAACTGAGAGGAGCGGATGAACCTAAAACTAGCCCGCAAAGCGAAAAACCATATACTGGCGTACCTTTTCAGTGGTATGGAGTTCACTGCCTCGGAACCGAATTTGGAAGAGATGGGTAATTTAGGAAAAGAATTCTCGGAAATTTGGGAAATATAGGAAATTTGGAAAGTTTTTCGATTTCCTTGCTTTCCAAAAATGCGGCTGAAAGGTTCCGGCTAGAGAAATTGAGCTGGAGGGGAAAATGGCGTTCCGCCTATGATAGAACAAGAAAAACAAGAGGACTCCGGACCTGGGATTTTGGCGCTTTACGACCGAGCGGTCCCTGGCAATGCTCCGTAACCCAGGGATTTTTGAGGTTTTGAAGACGTCAGGTAGATCGCTGCTGGCAAAGGTAACACCTGGTTTTGGTGTCAGTCTCTAAATAAATAAGGGTCTGTGAGGGGATCCTTAAAAATAGTCCGTCCAGACTGGTGTCTGAAAGAGAAAGATCGAACAGCCTGCTCTGTTTGAAGGTTTTTCGATGGCCGGTGAGCCTGAAAAGCAACGGATCTATGAAGCGATTGAGGCCTGTCGGCCCGGCAGCCAGGACCTCAGCGATCCGGGCTTAGCGTTTTTGGATCGGGCTTTGGCGGAGCAGCCCGGATTGGCGGCACGGTATGAGTGGGTGCAGGCGGTGGATCGGCAGGTGGCGTTAATCTTTACGGAGGTACCCGTACCTGAGGGTTTGGAAACCCGTATTTTGGAAACATTGCAAACAACCCACTGGGTTCCCACGGGTTACGAAGAAGGGCTCTGTCCGGTGAAGGTTGCCTGCCAGCAGGAAGTGCCAAGCTCTGATTTGACAAAAGGTTTTGGCAGAGAGCCCAACAGGAAAGAGCAATTGTTCTGGGTTGGGAGTGAGGATGGAAAAAATGCAGAATCTGAGAAAAATGGAAAATGCGCGCAAGCTGCAGATTCTATACAAACAGTAGAAATCTCTCCCACCCAACCTCTGTTTGCCTCAGCAAAGAAAAAACTCTTCTGGTGGATTTTAGTTGCAGGCTTGGCTGGGGCTATAGCAGTTGGGTTTCTGGGGCTTTTCTGGAGCCCAGAACCTCAGCCTGGTTTGTCCTTGGTGGAAATCCAAACAGAAGCGTTGCGCTTTGCGATGAGCGAGCCGGAGGAGGCTTTTGGTTCTGGACAGCCTTGGATAGGGCAGCCAAGCCAAGGGCCTTTGGCCTTCAGTCGGGCCATTTGGGTACCAAGCCACCGCACTCAGCCGGCCGAGATTCGGGTTCGGAAAGTGTCTGGCTTGTTAGGTCGGGATGGCTTAGCCTATGATCTTCGCAGTGCGGAAGGAATCTGTGCCACATTGTATGTGGTGCCTCTCCACCAAGCAGGCGCCGTGTCTGTGGCAGAACAGTTGCCTGGGGAACCTCCACGGTATGACGAAACGGTGCGTACAGGGGGCTATTGTGCCGCCGCCTGGCAAGAGAATGGCTGCCTTTATATGTTGGTGGTGCATGGGGATTCGGCCCGGGCGTATTATCATTTCTTCCGGCCCCAGGTGGTAACCTAATCTGTTCGGAATTTCTGCGCTCTTATAGGAGCTTGACTTTTCCCATTTTGGGCCTCCTGCCAAAGGGGTAAAGCGTGAACTCCTTGGAATTAGGGGGCTTAAGGAATTACATGAACAAATGATTCGTTTGCCGTAACTCTGGGAACCAAACTAAGTTAGGGAAAAATGGCAAAAGTCCAGAGGAGAGTCGGTCTTTTACCCGGTTGGCTGATGGTTTTGACCGGCCCCGGTCCATTCTGGCTAGTAGCTTATGCAACTCTGGCACTCCGAAGCTATTGGTTTTAGGAGCCTCTGCATCATTCAAAGAGGATTTTATACCATGTTGGCTTACTCTCCTTCTAAACCAATATATAGGGCTGCTAGCATTGCCAGCACTCAATAGATAGTAGGTATCCAGATAGCAGAACCCACCGGCTCCAGAATCAACAGTTCCTGAAGTCAGTATATGTTCAGGATTTTGCAGAGGTTCCTTTATGTGGTTGTGCGGGCAGGATCGGCAAACAAGCAGATGGCTGGGCTGGGTGGTAGGGGTATGGATCGGCTTTACGATCACAGCGGCGGCGAAAGTCCTGATTCAACCTACCAGCCATACAGTTTATCCGGTTTTTGCGGAAGCGGCCAGGAATTGGTGGCAAGATCGCTCGCTCTACCAGCCCTGCCCGGATCGGGATTTATACCGGTATAGTCCGACTTTTGCTGTCCTGATGACGCCGTTTGCCGTATGGCCGCACTGGCTAGGGGGCCTGGTTTGGCTGGCGAGCAATGTAGTAATATTACTGGCTGTACTAGACCGGTCGGCTGGGGAAATTTTTCCCGGCATAGACTCGCCAGAGCGAAAAGCCCTCTGGTTGGCTTTAACATGGGTGGGATCGGCCCGGAGTTTGTGGTCGGGGCAAAGTAACAGTTTGATTTTGGTGATGGCTCTTCTGGCTATGTTGGCCCTCCGACGGCAGCGGTGGTGGCTGGCCTCGCTGTTATTAGCCGGCGGGGGGTTTATCAAGGTCTGGCCTTGGGCCTTGGCCCTTCTGGCGGCTGCCTGTTGGCCGAGGCAGCTGATCCACCGCCTGGCGATTGGGGTACTTTTTTGGGCGGCCATACCGTTTTTGACCAAACCCCCTGAGACAGTGCTATGGCAATATGGTCAGTGGTTCCAAATGCTTCAGTCCACTCATACCCATCGCTGGGGCGGCTATCGAGATGCCTGGACCATCTGGGAGTTGATTCAGTTTCCGGTGCCCAGAGACCTTTATGAACTGCTCCAATGTGAAACTGCTTTGGCCGTATTGGCCTGGTGCTTGTGGCAACGGCAACAGGTAACGAGTCAGCCCAGGGAAAAAACCGACTGTTCCTCTTGGAGCAAAGGGCCCGCATTGCCCCCGCCAATGCCATCTGCGGCGGCAAAAAGGCCGGTTGATCCCCTAATTTCCTCCTCACTCTCTCCATCTCCCGCTCCGGGAGTGGGGAGAAAAATAAGTTCACTCCATTCGGCAGAAATCCCCCAGCAACCACTCCGACCAGAATCAGGGAGCCAGAATCCCTTCGTCCAAGAAGGTCAAGGGGCTGCGCAACCAAGTCAGCTAACTTCCCACCCGTTGCCTAGTCCGCTACCGGCTGAACAACTCCCTGCCCCTTGTATCGGTGCCCAAAATCTTCCAAAAGAGGAATGCCTCGGTAAGCCACAGGATGATCCAGACCGTTTCCTTTCTGGTGGCGCAGAATCTAGCTTTTTCCAAGATACAGAGCGATTTGGCGGTGCATCGGAACTGGTTGGGCCAGAGGCTGTCTTTTCCGGTGGAGGCTCAGAAGGTTTTCGAAGAAACTCGCCGGAAGGCTTTGGTCGGTTGGCCGTCGCCTTATTAGGGGCCTGGAGTGCTTGGCAACTGCTTTTTGGGCCAGGCACCGAACGATTAACCTACAACTTGATTGCGCCGGTGGCGGCATGGGCAGTGCTGGCCAGTTGGCAGTCGGGGCGGTACCGGCCTTTGGCAGTAGCGGCATGGATATTGATCAGCATGTTCAGTATGGGCGCGTTTGAACGGCTGCTGCTTCCCCTGACCGCATGGGCACGGGCGCTATTGCCCCTGGGTGTGGTGGTTTTTGTCATTTGGTTGGTTCTGCATGAAACTGCTCCCGGTCCTATTTCGCGGAAGAGCTTTGTTAACGGACCAGTCGGTGCTGAACAACCTCAAACAAAATGACTGTTGCAGTACCCTCCAAGTAGTTGAGTGGGGCCCTCTGAGGTAGATGAGTACATTTTGGAGGTGACAGTAAGTTCGACTTTTGCCAGTTTTTATACCTTCAGTATTTTGGAACTGCTCCATAATTCAATGAGAACATTTTCATACTATATTAGCTTCCCCTTCCTATACCCCAATCATAGGTGTGTTAGCAGCACTGGCATTCAATAGGATGGCAGCTATTCGAGGAGAAGAAGCGAACGGTGATAGTATCGAAAGTTCACATTATTCACTATATGTTCCGGTTTTTTCAAAGATTCCAAAATGCTTTTCTGGACAAGCCTCTTAGCACGACTTTTGCCATTTTCCCTAACGTGTTTTCTTTCAGAGGTTCCGACAAAATGACTTTTTGTTCACATAATCTCCTAACCCCATTAATTCTAGGAAGTTAGAACTTTCCCATTTCGGCAGAAGACCAAAAATAGCAAAAGTCGAGCTTAGAGGTTCTCTTGAAATTGGGATTTGGGCGGTTTCCCATGGGTTTTGGCCGAGCGGCTCCACCTTCAGACTCCTTAAAAACAGAAATTTTGACCATTCCGGGAAATTGAGGAAGGAAACTTTCTTTCATCATAGAGGATGGTTTTTAGCACAGCTTCTTAGGATTTTAGGATTCTTTGTTCGGTAAATTTTATGGAACCTCTGCAAAATCCTGAACATGTAGTGAACTATGTGAATCTTCAATCATATCCCCATTCGGTAGTCCTACTAGGACAGTTACTGTGTATTGGGTGCTAACAATGCTAGCATCTCTATGGTTGCGTTAGGAGGAGGAAAAGCTAGAATGGTATAAAAATATCCCCTCTGAATGATGCAAAGCTTCCTTATCTCGACTTTTGCCATTTTTAGCTTCTTCCCGGAGTAGAAAAGTTCTACCTTCTTGTAAGTATTGGTGTTAGGAAATTGGGTGAACAAAAGGAACTTTCGTCCTAACTCCTGGAAGCAAAAGCAGTTAGAAAAAGTGGCAAGTCGAGTTTTCAAAGGGTGAGAACATCCGAAGGCGGTGTCCTCTGGAAATTGGCAATATCCGAGCGAAGTCTCTCTGCTGGGGATTTGCAATCAATGAATCGACAGTTTCAGGCAGTGATTTTTGACCTGGACGGTACCTTGTTGGATACTTTGGGCGACATAGCCGAGTCCGCCAATGCGGCGTTAGAACGGCTTGGGTTATCTGCATGGTCGATCGAGGCCTATCGGCAGTTCATCGGCGATGGGGTGGAGAACTTGGCCCGCCGCATCATTCCAGCCGATCGTCAGCAGCCGGAGTTCCTTCAACAATTCGCCCACCTGTTCCGCGAAGAATACGGCCATCGATGGACTCACTCCACCCAGCCATATCCTGGAATTCCGGAATTGCTGGATCAGTTAACAGCTCATCAGGTGCCCATGGCCGTTCTTTCTAATAAACCTGATGAGTTTACCCAGCAATGTGTGCGGCGGTTTTTGGGTCGATGGCCCTTTCGGATGGTGCTGGGCGATCGGCCTCAGATGCCGCGAAAGCCCGATCCGGCCGGTGCCTTGCAGATTGCCCGAGCACTAGAGGTTCCCGCAGAGGCAATAGTTTACCTAGGAGACACCAAGACCGACATGGAGACGGCCCGTTCGGCTGGCATGTTTGCGGTGGGTGTCTTGTGGGGCTTTCGCACTGCGGAAGAGCTGTTGGCCCATGGCGCCCAAAAGCTCATCAGCCACCCCCTGGAACTGCTTGTGTTGCTAGGATTAAAATGAAAGTTCCCGAAAACACTTCGACCTTCTGCAGAATTCAACAGGGATTTTAATCCTCGTTTCGGCTTCTGGTCCCTTAACCAGCTATGAAGGGTTGCCCGCCTCGTGTAACCTCCACAGAGTCCTTTCTGGGATATACAAAAGAACCTCTGCAAAATCCTGAACATACAGTGAACTTCGTAAACCTTCGATTTTCTAGCTGTTCGCTTGTGTTACGTGGACGCTACTGTCTATTGGGCGCTGTAATGCTAACACAGCTATATGTTCTGTTAGAGGGGATCAGCCAAAATAGTATAAAAATGTTCCATTTAAATTGCGCACCGGTTCCATTTTCCCTAATCTCCAAAATAACCAATAGGATTCGTTCGAGAAGTTCGTTAAACCTCTATGTAGGGCAGTCATTTTCTCAGCTCGACTTTTGCCATTTTCAGGCTTCTGCCGAAGGGAGAAAGTTCTAACTCCTTGAAATGATTGGACTTAGGAAATTGTGTGGGCAAAAGGAAGGCCCGCCGTAACTCCTGAGTAGAAAAGAAGTTAGGAAAATTGGCAAAAGTCGAGCTCAGAGACTATTCTAAAAAGCATTTTCTATGATGAAAGGCGGTTTCCTTCCTCTCAATTCCCCAGAATTCCCAAAATACCTGTTTTTAAGGAGTCTAAAGGGTAAGAGCCGGTCGGCCAAAACCCATGGGGAAACCGCTCAAATCCCAACTTCAAGACAGCCTCTCACCTTGGGAGGGCAAATCTATCCAAAAGATCTGTATAACAGTGAGCCATAAAGCAGGGAGGTGAAAAATTCTGCTCTTACTATATGTTCAGGATTATGCGGACGTTCCAGGGCTTACTTATTCTTCTGCAGTGGCTTTCCCAGACATACGAGCTAGTAAAGTAGCAATTTTTTGGAGGGCTTCTGGCGAGGCATGGGCGGCCGACCGGGCCAACTGTAAAGCTACTTGGCCTAGGCAGCGATACAGCTGGCCGTATTCTGGTTTCCAGGCTTCTAAGGCGGCGATCTCCTGCTTGACTACAGTGGCTTCCCCCCGAGCAATCGGTCCGGTCAGAGCTCGGACCGGGCCTAGCCGAAACACATTCTTAACCGTTTCCTCCACAATCGGCTGGAGCAATAAAGGGGCCTCAGCTGCCGATAGACCTGCCTGCTCCAGGCAGTCGTAGGCTATCTTCATCAGGGCTACCAGATAATTGCAGGCGAACACAGCTCCAGCATGATAGAGAGGTTTTTGCTGGGGCGGGATAATGAAGCATCGGGCGCCACATGCCTGCAGTATTTCTCGGAGCCGTTTTACTGCCTCTGGATCTCCTTCTAAGCCGCACCAAGTGCCGGGGAAGCTTTCGGCGGCCATGGCCGGATCGGCAAAACTTTTGACCGGATGGACACTTGCAATCCAGGCGCCTTGCTGTTTGGCCGGCAGCAGGATCTCCGCCCCTAAAGCGCCGCTGCAATGGAAGACAATCACCTCAGCAACCTGCCGATGCGCTGCCGTCCAGGCTGACACACAATCACCAATGGCTTCATCGGCCGCTGAAATCATCACCAGCTCGGCCGCCGGCAGCTGGTGATACTCCTCCACTGGACAACCACCTCCTACAAATGCTGCTGCTGCCTGACTGCTTGCCAGAGAACGGTTTAGAATGCCTCCAATCTCTACCAGCCCATGCCGAAGCCACAGCCGAGCTAATGCCCGGCCCACCCGGCCGCAACCAATAATATTCAGTTTGGGCACCCTCGGTAAACCGGATGTCATAAAAATCTGCTTTCTGCACAAGAGCCTGTTGCTATCAGAACCTCCTATAGGAAAAATTGCACTCGATCGATTATACTGTTTTTGTAGCACTTGAGCCGACCGAAGTGAATCTGTTTTTTTCCTCTTCCCGCTGCTGGCTCTGTTGAAACCGTTTCCGGTCGGAGGCTTAAACCCACTAAAACGTAAACAAAACCGACCAGCATGGCCAGAACCTCCCCAGACTGTGGACAAATTCTCAAAATAGCTTCCGCTGCTCTAAATGGGTTAGGCTCAGAGGCGGAAGGCAGCAAACAAGCATGTCCCCTTCAGCCGGTTGGTTTCGTTTGTCGGCCTTTTGTGGCAGCAAAGAGGCAAACTACTTCCCTCGCTGAAGTGTTCCGATGCTTCTTTTCCGGAAGACTGCGGTTCCGAAAGCCAAAAAGTGAATAAAAGGAGAGAATTCCATGAGGTTCCTAACACTGGTATGTCTATTGGCGCAGATTCGGGCCGATGAAACCGTGGTCTTTTATCCCAGTTTTTCCTATGAACATCCTACTACTGAGCAGTGGGAAGGATATATTCATGGTGTCATTTATGAGCCAGAAAAAGGCTCTTGGTGGCGCTGGGGAGTGATTGCCATGGTTGGGCGAACCTTGCATATCCCAGCAGGTAGTCCGGAAGCTCAGATTCTACAAGAACGGCTCTGGCAATTTTTGGCAGATGGGGAACGGGGCAAAGAGATCCGAGTGCGGTTGGGCGATCGCACGGTTTCGGCAGGCATTTCCGGGCCGGACGGATATTTTCGTTCTTGGGTGCGGATTTCGGCAGCTGAGGCACGGCGATTAGCTACTCAGCCGGGCGGATGGATCCGATATACTGCTCTGCTGCCTTCTGGGGATAGCCGAATCTTAGAAGGCCGCATGCAACTGATCGGCCCCAAGGGCTTGTCCATCATTTCCGATATCGATGATACGATCAAGCACACCCAGATGTTGGACGCCCACCAGATGTTATTGAACAGTTTGGTTCGGCCGTTTCGGCCTGTGGAGGGAATGGCGGAGTTATATCAGGAGGCAGCCAAGAGGGGGGCAGTGGTGCATTATGTCTCGGCCAGCCCTTGGCAGCTATTTGTGCCCTTAGAAGAGTTCCGTCAAAAGACGGGGTTTCCGGCCGGGTCTTTTCATTTGCAGCAAGTGCGGTTTGATCCTGGGGCATTGGCTCAGATATTTTCCGGCCCGAAGGATTTCAAAATTACCCAGATTACCCAAATCCTCAAGCTCTTTCCCCAACGCCGGTTTATCTTGGTAGGGGATTCCGGTCAACAGGATCCGGAAGTATACGGGGAACTAGCCCGGAAATACCCCCAACAGGTGGTGGCCATCTGGATTCGCAACATTACTTCTGAACCAGCCAATAGTCCCCGTTACCAAAAAGCCTTCGCCCAATTACCCCCATCGGTGGCCAAAGTTTTTGAAAATCCCGAGGAACTTCGACCAGAACTAAAAAGAATCTTGGTTACGGTTTCCCAAACAATTCCGCCCTCTGAAGTAAAACCTTAGCTTGACTTTTGCAAATATAAGGAGTCAGGTTTTAAGGATTCTTTGGTGAGCCAATATTGTCAAAGGATTCGGATATCCAAAAGGGGGCTACAGCTGAAATTTTGTGGGTTAACTAGGCAAGATAGGTAATATAGACAAAATAGGCTTCGGTCCCCGAAAACTAGCTTTGCCCTGTACCTACCCAAAAGGACAAATTCTTTTGCTTCCCTTGTTCCTTCCGACATAAAGAGACCTAAACTCCTTCGATCGACTCCTGACCCCTACAGTCCAGAGCCTCTTGGCCTGTAGGAGCTATCAGGGGCAGAGATGGTTCGATAGGTTAGAGGGCGAGTTATCGTCGCCAAATCTTCTCAACTGACCACAAAAAATCAGCTGTACCCCAAAAGGGACCGCCCCTGGAAATTGGCAAAAGTCAAGCTACATTATTCATTTTCCGCAATTGCCCACAGAATTTCAGCTTCGTCCAATAAACTTTCAGACTTCGCCGAGCTATTAGCTTTGGGTATGATAAGGAGGATGAGTGAAGGGCGGATATTTTTAAAGCTGAAGCGGAAAGGATGAGTTGAGATGCCCCGGATTATTGTGTTAGATGATCTTTCGCCGGAGGGTTTGGCGCTGTTAGAGACAGCCGGCAATATTGAATATGAAGTTCGCACCGGCCTGAAGGGGGCCGAATTGCGGGAGGCCCTGATGGAGTTTGATGGGGCCATTTGTCGCAGCGGAGTGAAGATAACGGCTGAGGTTTTGGAGGGTAATCGTCGCCTCAAGGCGATTGCGCGGGCTGGCGTGGGCACCGACAACATCGACACGGAGGCGGCCACCCGTCAAGGGATTGTGGTCATGAACACGCCAGGCGGTAATACGATTTCCACGGCCGAGCATACTATTGCTCTGATGTTGGCCTTAGCTCGCAAGATTGTGCCGGCTTTTGAGAGTCTTAAGCAAGGCAAGTGGGATCGTAAATCGTTCATCGGTACCCAATTGGCCGGGAAGACCTTAGGAATTATCGGATTGGGCCGAGTGGGTCAGGCGGTTGCTCAGCGGGCAAAGGCCTTTGAGATGCGCATTTTGGCCTACGATCCGTTTGTTTCCCCACAGCGGGCCGCGGAATTGGGTGTGATTAGTTGTTCCTCCATTAAGGAACTTCTTCCGGAGGTGGATTTTCTTACTGTGCATACGCCTCTGACAGAAGAGACGCGGAATCTCATCGGCCATGCTGAGATCAAAATGATGAAAAAAGGCGTTCGCCTGATTAATTGTGCTCGTGGTGGGATTTATAATGAACAAGCGATCATCGAGGGGCTCCGTAGTGGGCATATTGGCGGTGTGGCCCTAGACGTATATGAAACCGAACCCTGCACTAGCAGCCCGTTATTTGACATGCCCAATGTTGTTTGCACCCCCCATTTGGGGGCCAGCACGGAAGAGGCCCAGGCCAACGTAGCCCTGGAAGCAGTCCAACTGCTGATAGATTTTTTCACTACCGGAGCGATTCGCCAATCGGTAAATACGACGCCCCTGGACCCCAAGACCCTGCAAAGCCTGCGGGGATATTTGAACTTAGCCTATCGGCTGGGCCTGCTTTTGGCACAAGTGGATCATTGTCCGCCGCATCGATGTACCATTCGTTATAAAGGGGAAGTGGCCAACAAGGACACTCGATTGCTTTCGGCTGCCTTTGCCGCTGGCCTGCTCAGTTACTATGTGGAAGACGTCAACTTGGTCAATGCTCCGGTTTTTTTGCGGGAACGGGGCATTCAATTGATCGAAGAGCGGACTACGGAACCTGGAGAGTTCAGTTCTCTGATTACAGCTGAGGTGCAGAGCGAAGCGAAGACCTCTGTAGCTGCCGGTATCCTGTTTGGTGCGGATCAACCTCGCCTGGTGCAGAAAGGTCCATGTCGAGTGGAAGCCGTCTTGGAAGGCATCCTGATGATCTTTGAACATCGGGATATGCCGGGGGTCATTGGCCGGGTCGGCACCATCTTCGGCCGACATCAGGTCAATATCGCTCACATGTCTGTTGGCCGAAGTACTAAAAAACCAGGGGGTTGGGCTATCGGGATCCTGGGGCTGGATAGTGCCCCTCCGGCGGAGGCTATGGCCGAAATCCTCAGCCTGGAAGCTGTCCCCCGGGCCTGGATCGTGAAATTACCCCCTGCCGATCAAATGCCTCCTTGGCTAGGGGGCTAAGGAGCCAGCGACCTTCTCCAGCTCTCCGCTCGGCTCCGGCTCCAGCGAAAAAAACGGCCGGCTTGACCGGCCAAATGTGGTGGCGGGATCTGAGCAAGGCTGGGAGCGGAGTTCTCGTATCCTTTTTCTTCTGGTTTGTACTGGCATATGTGTTCGTTTGTCCTATCGTACCATTTCAGCCGAGGGATTTATGCTCTCAGCCAGAAGAGGACCGAGCCACTGGCGGCCCAGCTGCGGGATAACTTATTAGAACTTAGAAACTTCTGCATAATTCCTAGGGGATATTTTTATACCATTTTGGCTTCTCCTCCTTCTAACAGAATATATGGGGTTGCCAGCTTTGCTAGCATCCAATAGACAGTAGCAGTCCAGGTAGGACAACGGAACGGCTAGAAATCAAAAATTCACAAAGTTCACTATATGTTCAGGATTTTGCAGAGATTTCCTTATTTCGACTTTTGCCCTTTTTCCTAACTGTTTTTGCTTCCGGGAGTTACGACGAAACCTCCTTTTATTCATCCAATTTCCTAAGTCCAATAGTTACAAGAAGTTAGAATTTTCCCTGCCGGGAGGAAGCTAAACATGGCGAAAGTGGAGCTTATTCGAAGTTTTCTATTCTTTTGCGGCTAAGGGAATCGTTGAAACTGTTTGGAAATGGAACCTCTGCATAATTCAAAGGGGATATTTTTATACCATTTTGGCTGATCCTTCCTGTAACACAACATATAGTAGCGCTAGCATTGCTAGCCCACAATAGATAGTAGGGGGCCTGGTAGGAGAACGGAACGGCGAGAGA
>JANXAQ010000179.1 GCA_025062105.1 Thermoguttaceae bacterium | reverse complement strand
GTTATCTTTGTATAGGAACCGGAGGTCCAATACGCTTTGGGGGGGCCGAGCGTAAAACGGCCTTGCTCGTCCACCTGAATCGACTGCCACTGGTTGGGATACTGTTTGTCCTGTTGAAAGGCAGGGGCTACCGCGGCTGCCAGCACCAAAGATTCCTCCGATCGGTTGATCACTATATACCGGGTCGTTCGAAGGAATACCCGGTCAAACATTGCGACGGCCGTAAAGAGGTATCGTTCTTTGCTGGTTGGTGTATCTGGTGGCAAAACCAAATTTCGATCCGATAGCTCTTCTGCCGAAAGGATGTGTCTTGCCACGGGGTATCGGCTATGGCGATGGGCAGTGGTCTGGTGCAAAAGCTGTTCCAGAAATTGCTCAGAAAATAGTTGTTCCAATTGGCCGTAGGCTACATACCACACATCCACTCGCCGGATCGGGTCGGGGGTTTCCGGTAATGGCACATCTACGATCTGCATAGCAAATGGAGCGACCACCGTATTCCGCACAAATTCCTCCAGCGGCCGCGGCTTGGCCACCTGGGCTAAAATTCTTGCCTGCTCTGCTTCCGAAAGGCTGTCGGGCATGGTGGGCTTGGGAAGCCGAACTCGTACCTTGCCCTGTTCGTCCGCCGGTATGCCCTCCTCAATCAGACGCACCAACAACGGATTACTCAGTCGATCCTCCGATAAGGTGCTCTGAAATCCAGCATTTTTCCGCTCTGGGACATCTTGGACAAATGTTTCCAAATGGAGCCAGCTCAAACCCTCTACTACTTCGACGATCGGCATCAGATGGTTGCCCAAGCCGTCGGTAGCCGCCAGCAGAACGAGAACTATCCGAAGCATCATAGCTCCTTTCGGCCTAGAAGTGAGCCTGATTCTGCGGGGAATCGACCCTCCAGACAGTACAGTTATTTAAACATTTTACGGATATCTGGGGTTTTACCAACCAACCCGACTGAACAAACCAGGAATACTTTGGGCGAATGCAGTGCCTTAGAGGCCGTCCTAAATTGGAGGAAGCTCTGCATAATTCAAGGAGGATATTTTTATACCATGCTGAGGTGCCCCTCTCTAACTCAATATATAAGGTAGTTCGGTAAGGGAACCGAACGACTATACAATCAAAAGCCCTATTGTCTTTACCCACTATATAGCGGAGTAAGTCTTACTAGTAGCTATATGTAGTAGCTGCTCGGATGGAGGGTTGCAAATCCTCTTGAATCGAAGCTTCATGAAGTTCTATGTTCAGAATTTTGCAGAGGTTTCTGCAGTTGGACTTTTGCCATTTTGGGCCTCCCCTTCTGGAAGAGGAATGTTCTAACTTCTTGAAACTATTGGACTTAGGCAATTGAGTGAACAAAAGGCAGTTTCGTCCTAACTCCCGGAAACAAAAGGAGTTAGGAAAATTGGCAAAAGTCGAGCTGGAGGGATTCCTTACAATTTTCGTTTTCTTCTCGGGTGGGGCTGAAATTCTGTGGGTCAACGAGGCAAGATCGATCCTCTAGGCAGAATAAACAGCCCCCAGAAAGTAGCTTTGCCCAGAACCTAGTCTTTTTACTTCTGGATTTAAAGCCCCAAGCTTTTTCCGGAAAGTTATGGCTGGTGCAATCTGGAGATACGGTGGTTCCTTATTCCTGCAGAAGCCAATGGGGTGGCCGACTCCATGGGCCAGGGCCTGATCGATGTTCCCCAAACCCCCTAAATTGACCACAAAAAATCCGCCGCACTCTTCTTCTCCCCTTGTATCGAAAGAGCCAGAGTCAGGTGGAAATGAGACGCCACAGCCGGTCTTTTTGCCTCCAAAGCCGGTAGTGCTTTGGCGATTCTGGGCTATTGGCCGGAGGGCAACAGGCAGGATTATTTAATCGGCTGAAATGTTACTTCCTATTTCCAGCCGAGGTCTGGCGATTGGGCAAGAGCTTCGATTTCATGCCGATAAACCTGGGCCAAATGGGCGATATGCCGGGCAATCAGTTGGCGGAGTTCGAGCGGTTGGATGACTTCTGCCTCCTGGCCGTAGCCTAGAATCCACCAGGAGATTTCATTCAGGCCGGAAACGGTTACATAAAAGTCCAACGATCCATCGGGCCGAAACTCTATTCGCTGGGTTTTGTGCCAGATAACCTCAGCGACGTTGGTAGCCACTTTCGGCCCGAAACGGATATGCACCTGCTGATCGCGACCTGGTTCTGGGATCAGATGCCAGGCATTGCGCAGATACCGGTCGATGGAAAATCTCTGTGGCACTCGGACCCGGTCTTCCAGAATAGTAACCTCTTGGATTCGGCCCACATTAAAGGTTCGTACAGCCCGGTGCACGGTGGATCGGCCGATCAGGTACCAACTGCGGCGGCTGAAAAACAGTCGATACGGAGATACTTTCGTCTGGGCAAATTGGCCATCTTGGATGCGGTAGTATCGGATGCGCACAGCACGTCGTTCGGCCAGAGCTTGCAGCAGACGGCCAAAGACTTCTTGTCGACCGAAAAGCGGGTTGGTCTGGGGGAGATGAATTTCGATGCTTTCGGCGGCTCGGCGGAGCCGTTCTTGTTGTCGGGCTGGCAGTGAGCTTTGTAATTTTAAGGCTGCTGATCTGGCGGCAGCAAAAAATGGTAAATTCCGATCATCCCCTAGTTCGTAGCAAAGCACCAAAAGGGCCAACACCTCTTCAAAACTGAAATCTTCCGGGGGGACTAAAGGCGACTGCGGCACCTCATACCGTTGTAGCTCCGGATCGTACCGAATGAGGATGCCCGCTTCCCGAAGCAGGTCTAAATCCCGGAAGATAGTTCGTCGGCTTACCTGGCACTCTTGGGCCAGCCCCTCAACGTTGTATCGCTTTCCAGCCTGAAGCAGTTGAAGAAGTCGCAGGAGTCGGCAGAGTCTGGTTCGTTTCATGGGAAGCGGTTTGCTGGCAAACAGGGAAACTGCGGCTCAGCGGCTGATCCGCCGATACTCCCGAGGCCGTTTCCTCATATCCAGCCGGGCTTGTCTGGAATAGTCTCGAAGGGAGGCTGGCAGTGGCTGGAGGCACCTTAGAAGAAGTACTTCCGGAAGATTCTCTCTCCCTCGGATTGGATGTAGGAGTTTCCATCATGGCCACTCCAGCTGTAGCCGGCGGCTTGGGCACCCATTTGGTCTGTCCGGGCGGTTCTGGCGCTTCCAGGAGGGGTTCTTCCGGTAACGCATGCCCAGCCTCTGGAGTCGGTTCGGGTTGACCAGAGGGGGCTGGGCCTTGAGATGGCGGAGTACCCCGCGCCGATGATTCGCCCACCGTGGTGCCTTGATGTTGTTGATACAGACCTCGGCTGAGCACTCTGGGCAGGCTGTACCCATAATCTAGGTACAAAGCAGCATCCCGTTCTCGGGCCCGACGCACTGCGTCGAAGTATGCCTTAGCCGGCCAAGGCCCTTCAGCCAAGTACACTCCATTATACTCTAACAAAGAGCCCTTCCGATAGTGGACAAGTGCTATTGCTTGGTTGTAGGCGGCCAGGGTGCGATAGAAATTGTTTTTCGATTCGGCCAATCGACGTAGCGATTCCAAACGCAGAAAAATGGCCCCTGCCCCTCGGGTTTCTTCGGTTTCGGCGCCCAGTTCGACGATGGTTTGAAAGGTATCGGCATTATGTTTGGCTGCTTGGAGGCGGCTGTAAGCAGTACGCATTAGTTCATATGCCCCTTCTAAATCTCGGATGGCCTGCGAGATTTGATGGGAAACCTCCAATTCCGCCTCTTGGAGCAAGGCCCGCTCTTTAGCTAGGTTCAACTGGGCATTGCGCACGGCAGCCAATTCCCGCCGAAACCCGATCGGAATGTCCAATTCCAACCCAAAAGCCCATTCCTGAAACCGGCCGCTGGTAAGACTCTGGTAGGCAGTAATATTGGCTTCGTCATATCGTTTGGTGGAAATTAGATCGTCACCCAAGCCGAGCCACCGATACCGCCCCACCGCATCCAGCCGAGGTAAGAGAAAATTCTTGGCCGCTATCAACTCCATCTCCCGCTGCTTAACCCGCCAACGCAACCGCCGCAGTTCCACACTCCGCACCAACGCCTCCTGATGCACCTCCTGCCATGGGAAGGTGATCTTGGCCATGGTTGGCTCGTCCGAAGGCCGAAACAGTCGACCATCAGTAGCCGAAATGCCCATCAAATACCGAAGATTGTTTTCTACCGTATAGACTTTGTTCAGCGCCTCCTGCACCAGACTTTGATAGAGGAAATACTGTTCGCGTACTTGACTTTCAGCCGCCCGAGTGCCGCCCCGAGCCCCTAGTTCTAGCTTCGTCTTCGTAGCCATCCAGGTCTCCAGCATCGCATCCCGGGCTTGCTTGGCTGTCTCCAATTCGTGATAGGCAAGCCAAAGCTCCCAATACGTCCGCTCCACATCCATGACTAAATTGCGCACCGCCGCCTCAAATTCCGTCAGCCGAATATCCGTATTGATCCGAGCCAGAATAATACCGTTGTACACTCCGGGTCGGCCACCCGGACCAGCAATCCGGTTAAACTGCACACCCGCCCCCTGCAACAGCGGCTGCCGTATCTCCACCTCCCAATCCACGTACCAATCGCTCGGCCAACGCCGAAGCCCCATATTATTCCATTCATAATTCACATGATTCCGCAGAGCTGTCGTACCGCCAGTAGCATTGGTCTTGGACAGCTCCACCATAAAAGTCCCCGCATCCGTCTGTCGAACCGGAAGGAATGCCTGGGCGAACTCTCCTGGGAGTAAGCGATAATTCTGCGGCCGATCACCCCGCGACCAAAACACCGAGGCGGCCAATTGGGCATCAAAAGCAGCCAGCGCCGCTTCCGTACCGTACTGAGGATGGCTTTCTGCTAAGGCCGGATCATAGACGGTGGCTAAGGCATCCGGCGCGCGGCTAATGGACTCCGGCGCCGTGAGCACCTGCCCGCCAAGTTGTCGCAGCACCTTACTATTTAAAAGCGCATTGCGCACCGCTTCCTGCAACGCTAGCGGGGTGGGATCTAATTGATCTGGATTTTGGAGAGTAAAGGGTCGGTTCTGTTGGCCGTCAATGGCCACCTCTTCTAGACTTTCCACATGGGCATCGGGATATTCAATCCGAGTGGCCTCCCCAATATAGTGGGATAGATCTCCGTCTTCGAAGAGGTAATACGGTTGTTGGGGCCGACATCCCCAGCTACCTACCCACCCTATTCCAAGCAATAGGAGCCAGAAAAAACAAAACTTCCCGAAAAACCCGCGCATTGCAGTGCCTTCCCTTAAAAGCTTAGAAAAGTTGGCGTACCTGGTATCGGCACTGCAACCGTTAAACTTTGACAATTCCTTACAATTTCAAAAACCGACAAAGATTATCTATAGCTTCTATTCTTTTCAAACTGCCTATCTTGCCTCCAAAAACACGCCCCTCTATTCATACAGCTATATAAACTGTATGTTCTATCCTCTCCCACCTTTCGATAAAACTTCTCTAATCCAATCAGCCTCTTTAAGCCGAATAGATAAACAACTTCTCGGCTTTCTCTTTTCCCAAGGAGGAAAGTTGTGATGGCAAGATGGGTAAAATGGACAACGATCGCAATCTTGTTGGGGCTGATCTGGGCAGCTGCTTCCCAAACACCTGGTTTGGCACAACAAAAACCCTCCCCTTCCCCACCAGTCTCGGTGTTGCCACCTCCGGTTGGTAAACCATCGTCGGCACCTGCTGCCGCTCCGCTTGCGCCGCCTCCAGGACCCACAGATCTTGTTCCTCCGAATGCCAACCGACCAGGCTCTGTGCTACCTAGCCCTGAAGTCTCCCCCTATCCGTATCCTGCCAACGAACGCTCGGCCCTGGACCCAAAAACACTTCTCCAACAGCGAGCGGCCCAAGAGAGCGCTGCCCGCATGCGTCGGCTAACTGCTCTCAAATGGTTCGGATATTGCAATTCCCGACCTGTGGCAGGTGTCGATTGCATCCACAGCGATTACTCCCCCAGTTGGACTGCCAATAATCCTCATTATCCCTTCCGTTGGGTGGGAGCAGGCCCAACCTGGGTCGGCTGGTTACCCGCCATCCCATCTGCTCGATAAATCCCCTGCGTCAAAACAGCACCTCTCTTGGCCAAAACACTTCTAGCAGGCCACCACTTGGAAAGGATCCTTTGGCTTTCTTCCAATTGGTTATCAGGGCCGGAACAGAAGAAGAGGGGCCGCCCTCCACGGAGACGGCGGCCCTTTTCATTCCCCCTTCTCCCTACCCCACAAAGATCCCAAAACCATAATAAAAAACAACACCTAAAAAATAACATCTCAGCAGACGGAAGCGGCAGCTTTGGAACCCATCATTGGAAAAATGGATAATTTAAGAAGATAAGTAAAGATAGAAAATCCAGAAAACTTTGGTTTTCCTCTGTTCTTCCCCCTTTCTCCTAATTTTGCATCCAGCTCGGTTGAATAGTTACAAATATATTCGCCGGGAAAAAGGCCTTATGGAGGCCTATCGAACCAAGATGCCCAAAGAACCGGAAATCCATGTAAAGGAACCTTTGGATCATTCGAGGGGATATTTTGATGCCATTTTGGTTTCCCTTCCGGCCTAACCCAATACATTGGGTTGCTAGCACTGCTAGCAGCCTACATATAGTAGGTGTTGGGATGGGGATGGAGGGCAGCTGAAGCCTCCGCATTCGACAGTTCATGAAGTTCACTATTGTTCATGATTTATGCAGAAGTTCCTAAATTTAGTCCGCTGGGTTCAGTAAGAACAGCGGTTTCGCCATTCAGGGACGTGTTCTTTACTCCAAATTTGGTACCACGGTTCCGAAACTTTCCCGTTTTGGCCTTATATCTAAACCGGCTGCTCTTGATCCAAAAATTCTGGGGGGCACTTGATAAAATCCTGATTCTTCTTATTATCTAAGTAACAAGGGGCCGAAAATTTTTCCGGAGCGATGGCCAGCGATCGACCTAACCTTTTGTATCCTAAGCCCCATATGGCACCGGACCGGGGGGGACGCCCCCACCATTCGGATAAAATGCAATAGGCAAAAGGCTAAGAATCGGGAAAACCAAGGAAAAGCTTCCGGTTTCTTAATTAGGCAGATATCCCCAATTCAAATAAGGCGCCGTAGCCAAGCGGCTAAGGCAGCGGATTGCAAATCCGCCATCCCCGGTTCGAATCCGGGCGGCGCCTCTTAATGCATATCAGAGAAAGTTTGTGCAAAGTCATAACAAAATAAGGCGTTACGTCAAAAAAGCAGAGGATTGCCAAAAACGTCATTTAGTGAAACTTTGTGAAATAAAAGTCGTATGAAAGCCAATAACGTGTGCACCCACATATGCACCCAAAAGCCGCGGATTTAAAATCCGCTGCACCCCAAAAAGACCAAACCCCTACCGCTTTCCTTCTTCATAGCCCCCTACACGGGGGTTGCTAGGCAGAGCTTTCCCAGAAGAAAAACCCCCCTGTTGCATCTGCAACACCCAGAAGAATTGCCCCCTACCCCCTCCCTTCTGCTGTTAGATCCGATCCACTAAACGAAGCTGCTAACCGGGATACTGCCCTTCCTAAATCCACAATGCCCAACTTCGTGTAGGTTCTGGCTGTAAGCCGAGGATCAGAATGACGCATGAGCGCTTGGGCAGTTTGGAGGTTTAGCCCAAGACGGGCCAGTTGGGTGGCATAGATGCTTCGTAAGGCGTGGAAGTCTGCCGGTTGGCCAGAAGCATTCACAACGTTGATCCCTGCTGCCTCAAGGTCCAGCCGGATCATATGAGCCGCCTTTTGGTACCATGTACCTGGCCATAATCTAACCCCTGGACCGGGCAGGGTTGGTCTTTGGTGTAACCAGGACTGGATATAGCTAGCTATTTCCACTGGAAGGGGAATAATATCCTCCCGTCGATTTTTGGCATAAGCTGCCAACACCCGAACCGTAGGCGGATTACCTCCTAAGTCCAGTTCTGCTAACGTCAGGCTAGCAAGTTCCGAAGCTCGAAGCCCGGAGTAGGCTGCCAGTACATAAAGGGCTGCCCGATCCGGTCCACTTAGCCCCCGAAAGGTTCGGGGGGGATTGTTCTGTGGTGGTGATCAGTCGTTTTAATTCTTCCGTAGTCAATGCCCGCCAAACAACCCGCCGGTCAGGTTCCGCATTCCATCGGCCAAGACCGATCAAGGGATCAGATGCCAACTTGCCTTGACGCCATAACCACCTGGTGAATGCCTTGCAGGCTGTTAGGTGGTGATTCCGGGTTTCGACGGATACAGGCAACGCCAGAATCGCATCCCGGAGGGGGCCAGGTTGTAAATCCGCCAACCGACGAGCGCCCAATTTTTCCATTACCGCCTTGATCCGGGAAAGGGTAAGTCTGACATGCTTTGAGGTTCTCCCCCTGGCCAGCAGTTCCTTTTGGAAGTCTGTTAGATGATTGTTTATGGATTCCAACAAACAACGGTCCGCCGGGTGAATCAACCCCATTGCTTCTTTCTCTGCTTCCCTCCGTCGGCGATTGAGGAGTTCTTCCGTTGCCTCTTTGTCGGTAAATCCCGGCTCAATAACAACCTGGCCATCAGGCCTCCGAAATCGGATGTACCAAATCCTAGAGCGTGTTTGAAAAGGGCTTGATAGGCGGGGAAAGCTGCGGTATTTAAGGCGTCCAGGTAGGCTAGGAAATGGATTTTATCCCCCAAGCAAAGGAGTGCTGCGATGGAACAGGTTTATCCGTCCGATTTGACGGAGGAGCAGTGGCAGGTCATTGCGCCGTTGATTCCTCCAGCCCGACCGGGCGGGCGGCCGCGTCGAGTCAACATGCGAGCGGTGCTCAACGGCATCTTTTACATTCTCCGGGCTGGTTGTGAGAT
>JANXAQ010000055.1 GCA_025062105.1 Thermoguttaceae bacterium | reverse complement strand
AGATTTGGATACCTTGGTTACCCAAAGCCTTCCCCGGCCAGTGGAATAGGGAAGAGAGATACATCCCTTTTCAGAGGCTGTCCTACACTCGACTCTTGCCATTTTTGGCCATTGCTGAAAGGGCAAAGCTGTAACTGCTTGGAATTATTCGAGTTAGGCAATCGGATGAACAAAAGGAGTGTTCGACGCAACTTCTGGAGACAAACCAAGTTAGGGAAAATGGCAAAAGCTGAGCTAAAATAGGGATTTGGCTGGTTTCCCATGGGTTTTAGCCGACCGGCTCCTATCCTTCAGACTCCTTAAAAACAGGGATGCGGATTCTAGGGCATTGAGGAAGGAAACCTCCTTTCATCATACGAACATGCTTTTTCGGACAGCCTCTCAGAATCCTGGCTTTGTTGAAAACTCTTTCCGGTCGGAGGCCTAACCCCACCAAAACTGAAGCAGAACCGACCAAAATGGGCAAAACCTCCCCAGCCCGCGGACAACCTTTCAACAGAGCCAGACACCCTCTTAGCCCCACCTGAGGCTTCTCTTGGATTGCAAAAGTGCAGTGCCCGAAAGGATGCCACAAGAGGGTAAAAAGATAGTCCTCCTTCAGACCCCCACAAGCCGATCTTTCTGGAGCCAAGTAGAAAGCGCATTAAAAAAGGCAGACTATTTCGCCTGCCTGAGAATTTACCGAAAAGGAACCCCTCTTCTAGTGCGAAGGAGAGCCCCACATTGATACTTTGGCCGGAAACATAGCCCCCCTGGAGAGGGAGAAACCCCTCCAGCGGACCGTCTACCGGCTACGCTAGCTCTTCATGCCTGTCGATCGGCCCACTTTAGTGGGAGATCGTGGAGGGCACTTCAATCTCTAAAAGCCGACAAATCCGTTCCACGAGCTTTTCGATTTCGAAAGGCTTGTGGAGGAAATCGTCGGCACCGGCAGCCTTCAATTCAGCGACTCTGTCCTGTTCCACCATGCCGGAAATGCAGATGATTTTTACCGTATCCATTGTTTTGTCTGAGCGGACTCGCTGGCAGACTTCTTTGCCATTGATGTCCGGCAACATGATGTCCAAAACGATCAGATCGGGTCGATATTCTTTGACAAGCATTCCGGCCTCAAAGCCATTGTTGGCCGAGCGGACCTCAAACCGGCCGTCCTTTTCTAGCACCTCCTTGATTAGCTCGACCAGTTCCTCATCGTCATCGACGATGAGCACTTTCCGTTTACCGCTTTCCAAAGCATCGGTGGGGATACCATTTTCCCGCATGAAGGCGTAGAGCTGTTCGCGCGGGATACGTCGGAACCGGCTGCCAGGCACCCGGAATCCCTTAAGTTGTCCAGAGTCGAAGCAGCGGATGATGGTCTGCTGGCTAACCTTGCAGACTTTGGCCGCTTCGCCGGTCGTGAAGACGGTCTTCATCGACATTGGTACTTGTCCATCCCTTGCCATAGCCGTCCCGTAGCCCTGTTTGTCAGCGAGACCTCGACAACGCCCGTCGGCAAAGGCGGTCAAGGTCTCTAGGCCTCCGTGTCAACCTAACCCCTACAATTACCAGGGGTTGCGAACCCTTCGCAAACCCCGCAATTCCTCAGCTTCCTACAATCTACTGGTTCGTCCGGTCCTGCCGACATTACCGAACTTACCAAGTAGCATTATTATAATTCACCTCTCCCATGTGTCAATACAATTTTTCGTTTTTTAACTTCCTATGAAATAACAACTTAAGATTTTTCTTTTTATTGGACTTTTACAGGCGAGGAAAACCATGTCTTTATCCACCTTGCCAAAGTTGCCTAATTGGTGGTGTCTGCTTCGCTCAAAAATCACCCCTAAACCTGCCATTTCCTGTAATATCCCCCTTTTAGCGACGATTCCCAGAGGTTCGCAATTGCCCCTTTTAAAAGAAGAAAACCTAAAAATATAACCTTTTTAGGGGAATATATATCCGCTAATTTTGTGGGCAAATGCGAGTTTTCTGTTCCTCACCGGCCCTCCCCTTCCCAAACCCCCTTATTGAAGAAAACCGCCTCCCAAAACGGTCTAAATCAGCCTCTGATTCTGCAGCTCACCCAGACTGGTTATGAAACCACTTCCGCGGCAGAAGTAGCTTTTCCACGTGGTTGTCCTAGGTAGGCCATGAGCACACTCAAATCCGCTGGTGTAATGCCAGGAATCCGGGCGGCTTGGGCAAAATCAGTAGGGCGAATCCGTTGGAGTTTTTCTCGAGCCTCTGCCCGCAAATGGGGGACTATGTTATAATCTAGTTCGGGGGGTATTCTACGTTGGGCTAACCGCCGCTGCCGGGCAATCTCTTCCTCTTCCCGGGCTATATATCCGGCATACTTAATGTCCCAGAGAACTTGCTGGGCCACTTCCGCACTGACTTCTCGGAGTTGGGGAAGTATTTCGACCAGATCCTGCCAGCTGGTTTCTGGTCGGCGGGCCCGTTGCGCTAAAGTCTCCCCACTCACCCGGGTAGTCTCCAATAAGTGGGTAACCAAAGCAATTTGGGCCTGTTTGGCTTGCAGTCGGTGCCATCGGACCGCATCCACTAAGCCAAGCCGATAACCGATCGGGGTCAGCCGCCGGTCGGCATTATCGTGTCGAAGACGAAGTCGATATTCCGCCCGGCTGGTAAACATACGATACGGCTCATCCACCCCCCGGGTTACCAGATCGTCGATCATCACGCCTAGATAAGCTTGGTCTCTAGTAAGGATGAGTGGATCTCGGCCGGCCAGAAGTAGGGCTGCATTAGCCCCGGCAATCAATCCCTGCCCGGCCGCCTCTTCGTAGCCGGTCGTCCCGTTAATCTGACCGGCAAAAAAGAGGCCCCGAACCAGTTTGGTTTCTAGGCTTGGTTGGAGTTGATCCGGCGGCAGATAGTCGTATTCGATGGCGTATCCATAACGGAGAATTTGAGCCTGCTCCAGGCCTGGGATAAGCCGAACCATCTTATCCTGCACATCCCGGGGCAAACTCGTCGAAAGTCCATTCACATAGACTTCATAGGTATTTCGGCCTTCTGGTTCGATAAACAGTTGATGGCGATGCCGATCAGGAAACCGAACGATCTTGGTTTCTACCGAGGGGCAATAGCGGGGGCCGATCGATTGAATTTGTCCGGTGTACATTGGCGCTCTGTCCAGATTGGCCCGGATTAGCTCGTGCACCTCGGGCGTGGTATAGGTAACCCAACAGGGTAATTGGTCGATTTGGAGCCTCTCGGTGAGGAAGGAAAAAGGCTGGGGCTGAGGATCGCCCGGCTGGATTTGCATTTTGCTGTAGTCGATGGTTCGGCCGTTGAGACGGGGAGACGTGCCGGTTTTAAACCTCGCTCGGCGAAAACCTAGCTGAACTAAGGAGTCGCTTAAGGAAGCGGTGGTTGGCTCGCCGGCTCGGCCGCCAGGAAGTTGCACTGGGCCATAGTGCAACAGGCCGCGCATGAAGGTACCGGTACATAAGACCACTGCCCTGGCTCGATACTCGGCCTGCCCGGCCCGAACCCCAACCACCTGAAGGCCGGTAGAGCTTTTTTCCACTAGGAGTTCTTCGACGGTTTCCTGCCGCAGCAGGAGATTGGGTTCCGTTTCACAGATGCGTTTGAGTTCCAGGTGGTAAGCGGCTCGGTCGGCTTGGGCACGCGGACCGTGCATAGCCGGTCCTTTGCTTTGGTTTAGTAGGCGGAAGTGGATGCCGACGGCATCAATGGCTCGGCCCATGGCGCCGCCCAAGGCGTCGATTTCTCGGACCAATTGGCCCTTAGCCACTCCGCCAATGGCCGGATTGCAACTCATCCAGGCCAACGTCTCTAGATTCGAGGTAAGTAGGACAGTTTGGGCTCCTAGCCGGGCAGCTGCCAAGGCCGCTTCACAACCCGCATGCCCGCCGCCAACTACGATCACGTCAAAGTCATAGTGAACAGCCATAGGTCTAAGTGATGTAAAAGTTCAGACTGGTAGGCCGTTTTCTGAAGGTGTGCGGCTCAGAGAGCATTTCAGCTCGACTTTTGCCAATTTCTGTAACTTCTTTTATTTCAAGGAGTTAGAATTTGAGGATTCTTTGTTCAGCAAATTTCCTCCCCCTAATATTTTCAAGGGGTTAGAACATCTAAGAAAGCCTACGCACTGGAAAATGGCAGAAGTCGAGCTAAGAAGGTGTCCTGAAATTGGAATTTTGGGTGTGTGATGCGTTTTGGCTAACCGGTCGCTCCGCTGGGCACTCCTTAAAAATAGGGATTTTGGGGATTCTAGGGAATTGAGGGGAGAAGTTCTTTTCATCATAAGGAGTGCATTTTAGGAGAGCCTCTCAGTCGGCCTGGAGCCTCTCCCATGAGGGAGAAAGCAAGTATATATTGTAAGCCAGACGGTTAGGGGGTCTAGATTGGCAAGGGAGCAAAAACAGAGCTTCTGCCTCAGGGGTGTCTCCCAGCGCAAAAGGAAGCCCCCGGAACTGAGCGTTCCGGGGGCTTCCGAGGCTGTATTAGTCCCGGCAACACCTACTCTCGCACTTTTGGTACTACCATCGGCTCTGAAAGCTTAACGACCGTGTTCGGAATGGGAACGGGTGTTTCCTTTCAGATATGGTCACCGGGAAAGGGGCCTGATAGGCGGATAGCCTCTTCAGGCCAGCTATAGGCATGGGATTGGGCCGAGTGCGGCCAGAAGCGGGTGGCAAACCGGGCTGCGCGGTGGAATGGTGCTTTGCTGGCGGGCAAAGCGCGCAGCGGGAGCGTTGGATACATGTGGCCAAGCGTTCGCCCGTTAGTACCGGTTAGCTAAGCGCATTGCTGCGCTTACACACCCGGCCTATCGACCTGGTAGTCTTCCAGGGGGCTTCAGAGGGCCGAAACCTCTAAGAGGTTTCGGGGACCTCAACGAAACCTAATCTTGGAGCAGGCTTCGCGCTTAGATGCTTTCAGCGCTTATCCTTTCCGTCCATAGCTATCCAGCCGTGCCGCTAGCGCGACAGCTGGAACACCAGAGGGACGTCCTTCCCAATCCTCTCGTACTAGGGAAGAGGCTCCTCAAGTTTCGTGCGCCCACAGCAGATAGGGACCGACCTGTCTCACGACGGTCTGAACCCAGCTCACGTACCGCTTTCATTGGCGAACAGCCAAACCCTTGGGAGCTTCTCCACCCCCAGGATGCGATGAGCCGACATCGAGGTGCCAAACCGCGCCGCCGCTGTGAACGCTCGGGCGCGATAAGCCTGTTATCCCCGGAGTACCTTTTATCTGTTGAGCGATGGCCCTTCCATACGGGACCACCGGATCACTAAGCCCTGCTTTCGCACCTGCTCGACCTACCGGTCTCGCAGTCAAGCACCCTTCTGCCTTTGCACTCGACGCCTGATTGCCAACCAGGCTGAGGGTACCTTTGGACTCCTCCGTTACTCTTTAGGAGGAGACCGCCCCAGTCAAACTGCCCGACTGGCACTGTCCTCCGCCCGGTTGACGGGATCGGAGTTAGACCTAAAGTAGGCCCAGGGGGGTCTTTCACCGACGGCTCCACCGAGACTGGCGTCCCGGCTGCACAGCCTCCCACCTATCCTACACAGGACATACCACAGCCCAATACCAGCCTGCAGTAAAGGTTCACGGGGTCTTTCCGTCTCACTGCGGGAACGTGGCATCTTCACCACGGCTACAATTTCACCGGGTCACTGGTTGAGACAGTGGAGCTGTCGTTACGCCATTCATGCAGGTCGGAACTTACCCGACAAGGAACTTCGCTCACGGATCTCCTACTGTTTCCAGCAGGCGTGGACCATATCTTTATCCGGTTTGGAGCAATTCTTGCCGCACCTTTTCCAAGGCTGGCCGCTCCGCGTTGTTCATCTTGATCGCAATGTTGATGATCTGCAGTAGGCCATCTCGGCTAAGGTGGCGTTTTCGCTCCATTAGGAGGACAATTCGGCGGAACTTCCGAAAATCGACGTTTTTTTTCGTCTTCAGCGGATGTTTCAGGAAAAACTGGCAGACTTTTTTTAGGCTGTCGAAATTGCGTATCCGGAAACAATCTCGGTCGTCATGATTTCGCCGGACCGTACCGGCGCCGAAAAAACGCTTCAGTGCCATCAGAATCTGGCGGTCTCGATGATGTTGGACCACCACGAATTCTGGTAACACCTGATAGCCGACCGACATCTCCGGATGCCGATTGATGCTCACATGGAAGCAACCTTCGGCGTCCACAAAACCGACAACCCAATCTGCACTCAGTTCCATCCGGAGCCCTCCTAAACCGGATACCTGGCGTATGGCCTCTGAGGATCCCTGCTTAGAAAGCAGGTTTCCTGCGGGTTGTCCAATCCCTTTCATTGTTACGCTGGAACGCACATTTCCAGAAACGTAGAAAGGGCTCTAGAGGATTTTCCCGCACACAGCCAGGTATTGCCTCGCAAGTTACCCTGCGAGCAGGCAGCATAAGGCTACCTTAGGACCGTCCAATGTTGTTACTCATCCCCTGCGGGATGGGCCGGGACATTTCTGCCCGGCTCTGCAGGTCGCCCTGCAGTTCGGACTATATCATCCTCGGAGCCGTCCTGACTTACCGAGGTTCGGCGTATAGTCTCTGAGGATTCCGTCTGCTCGGAAAATCTGGAACATGACGGTCTTTCCTGCTGATTGCCTGCACCGCACGGATTGTTACTGACGCGGTTGCTTTAGGGCAACGGACTGGCCTAAAGCAGGGCCGGTCGAGTACCGGCGGATACTCAGGTGTCCCAGCATATAGCCGAATTTTACAACTACGACTTCGTCATAGTTACGGCCGCCGTTTACCGGGGCTTAGGTTGCCAGCTTCGCCTTTCGGCTAACCGGCTTCCTTAACCTACCGGCACCGGGCAGGCGTCAGTCTCTATACATCCTCTTACGAGTTGAGCAGAGACCTGTGTTTTTGATAAACAGTCGCAGCTCCCGATTCACTGCGGCCCCCAGAGGCTTTGGACCTCCAAGGGCACCCCTTGTCCCGAAGTTACGGGGCCATTTTGCCGAGTTCCTTAACCAGTGTTCTCCCGAGCGCCTGAGAGTACTCCTCTCGCCTACCTGTGTCGGTTTTAGTACGGTCACCCAAGCGTCAACCCTACGAAGCTTTTCTTGGACGTCTTTCGGATGACTTCCCGAACGTAAATGCGGTCGGTCCCGCCGACCGGGTTTGGTGAGGGCGGATTTGCCTACCCTCCCCGGCCAGTCGGTCCACGGCCATTTCTACTCGCGCCGCTCACCCTAACGGACGCCGTCCCTCCTTCGGTCAGCTTGGGTGGCGCAGGAATGTTGACCTGCTGTCCATCGTCTACGCCTTTCGGCCTCGACTTAGGGACCGGCTAACCCTGGGCGGAATGACCTTCCCCAGGAAACCTTAGGCTTTCGGCGGGCAGGATTCTCACCTGCCTTATCGTTACTCATTCCGGGATAATCACCTGAAGACCCCACGGCAGCGTTCCTTTCGGTACGCCTTGTATCTGGTCTTCAGCGCTCTCCTACCAATACGTCCTCCCAGAGGACGTATTCCACGGCTTCGGCGCATGGCTTACTCCCGTTCATTTTCGGCGCAGGGTTACTCGGCCAGTAAGCTGTTACGCACTTTTTAAATGATGGCTGCTTCTAAGCCAACATCCTGGCTGTCTCGGTAACCCCACTTCCTTTGTGACTAAGCCATGCTTGGGGGCCTTAGCCGGTGGTCTGGGTTGTTTCCCTCTCGACCGCGAAGCTTATCCCTCGCGGACTGACTCCCGAGGTAGTCGCACCGGTATTCGGAGTTTGGTTCGGCAGGGTAGCCTGGGAGGGCCCCCAGACCGATTCAGTCTCTCTACCCCCGGTGCGTAGTGGCTCGAGGCTAGCCCTAAAGCTATTTCGGAGAGAACGAGCTATCTCTGCGTTTGGTTAGACTTTCACTCCTCCCCACAGGTCATCCCCTAGGTTTTCAACCCTAGTGGGTTCGGGCCTCCACGCGGTGTAACCCGCGCTTCACCCTGCCCATGGGTAGATCACGCAGTTTCGCGTCTACCGCCGCCGACCTGCTGCTCTGACGAGCAGCTGCGCCCTATTCAGACTCGGTTTCCCTACGGCTCCGGCCCGGAAGGCCTTAACCGCAGCCGACGACGGTAACTCCCCGGATCATTATGCAAAAGGCACGCCGTCAGGCAATTGCCCTTGCGGGCCATAGCCCTCCGACCGCTTGTAGGCGCATGGTTTCAGATTCTTTTCACTCCCCTAGGCAGGGGTTCTTTTCATCTTTCGGTCGCCCTACTGAGTTCGCTATCGGTCATCAGGGAGTATTTAGCCTTACGGGATGGTCCCCGTTGCTTCGGTCGGGGTTCCACGTGCCCCGACCTACTCAGGTACCCTCCGGGAGACGGTTGGCTTTCGTGTACGGGGCTGTCACCCTCTTTGGCCTGCCTTTCCAGTACAGTTCCACTAGCCTCCCGTTTTCTGACTCCCATGTGGAGGGCCCTACAACCCCGCAGAGGAAACCTCCGCGGTTTGGGCTGTTCCCCGTTCGCTCGCCGCTACTGAGGGAATCGAGGTTTCTTTCTTTTCCTCCGGCTACTAAGATGTTTCAGTTTGCCGGGTTCGCCGCTCCGCGCCTATGGATTCAGCGCGGGCTAATTCGGGAATCCCCGGATCAACGCTCGTTTGACAGCTTCCCGGGGCTTTTCGCAGTCTTCCACGCCCTTCATCGCCTCCTGATGCCGAGACATCCCCCATGCGCCCTTAGTAGCTTGGCCACATGAATCCAACGCTCCTAGGCCGGCCAAACACCTGCCAAGGAAACCTTCCCCCTGCAAGGTGCCGAACCGACCTTCGCCGCTTGGATTCATGCTCACCACAGCTACTCATGAGCCGGTCACCCACCTAACAGGTGGATCCGGCACTCATGAGTAACGATAGCTCGCCGCCGCTGGATTTGCCCAAACCTAACCTGGCCTGGGCAAATCCTAGCCATCCTCCTCGGCGCCCGGTTTGACCCGGTTAGCCCTTTTTCTAGTCCAGCTAGCCAATGCTAGCTCCCCTAGACTAAGGACCTACCGGTCCACCGGCTCCTGAGAAGATGCCTCTCGACCCAATCCACATTGTCAAAGATCAAGTTCGCCAACAACAGAAGCTGTTGGCTCGGTTTGCGGCTCGTAGATGCAGAAGGGACGAATCCTAAGCCCAGCTGCCAGAACTCGTCCCCTGTTTTATTATACGGTTTTTTGTCTAGAAATTTGCACCTACGAGCTACAAAACCATTAAATTATCGGTTTTTCCCCTACTCGTCAAGAGGCTCCGGAAAAAAATTTTCGGCCTCTTAAGGGTAAAAGTTTCATTGCCTGCAGAAGATTAGGCACAGGCAAACCTAATTATATATCGGTTGTTTAAGAGTAGGCAAGGGCCCAACCCCTTCAATTTTTGAAAAACCTTCTCCAATCTCACATTGCTTTTGCGTTCAAATAAAACATCGAAAGGGAACGAACTTTATAAAGATCGGAGGAATCGGATCGAGCGGAGCAGTTCAGCCTTGGGGTCGCCACCGCCGGCCGGTTGCAGGGTCCAGTAACCTTGGTAGCTCCAGCCGTCTAAGCCAGCCAATAAACTTCGATAATCCACGTTTCCTCGGCCTAGTTCCACCCGGACGGCCGTTCCGGCAGCGGCATCCCGCAACGCATCCGTAGCCTGCACACACAGCACGTGTTTGCCCAAGGTTTCGATAGCCTCCTCGATCGAGTGGTTTTCTACCACCAAATTGGCGGGGTTAAGATCCACTCCCAGGGATCCTTCGGGCAACTGCTGAATAAACCGAGCCAATTCCGAGCCGGGTTCACTGCCGGTTTCGGTGGCTAACATGGCACCGACTCTCTGCCCGTAGCGACCTAAGTCGGTTACCACTTCGGTCAAAAGCCGATGTTCTGAGCTATCTGGTGGCGGAATACGTCCGATTCGACCAACCACTAACCCCGCCCCCAATTTGTAAGCCAATTCCATAGCCCGCTGCGTCGCTTCAATCCTAGCTTCCAGCCGGTCCAGATTGTAATAGGACAAAGTAGGCCGGAACCGCACCGCAGAAACCCGTAAATTCCAATCTTCCAGCATCTTCCGAATATGCCGAATACCAGTCTGCGATAGTTGAGCCGGATCCAGCTCTCCGCGTGCTTCAATTTGGACCGCTTGGACCCCTAATTGAGCTGCCGTATCCAAGGCCTGTTTGAAAGGCTGTCGGAGTTCAGCTAGATCGACACTTAGTTTAAGCTGGGGCAACGCAATACTCCTTTTGAGGGGTTAGACCATTGATAGGAAGTAGAGTTGGAAAGCTCGGAATCTTTTTTGCCCCCCATAGGAGGGTTCCTAAAAACCTCCAGTATCTTGTGAAGTAAATTTTGGAAGAATTACAGTCTTAAATTATTTCCCAGATTTCCCAAATCGCCCAGATTCATTCTCTAATTTTGCTTCCCCTCCCCAGAGCCGAAATAGTTGCCCAATGAAACCTATTCTCTCCGGATTGATTGTAGCAAGTTGGGTTTGGTCGTCTATGCCAACAGGCCGGGCAGCAGAAACCTGGGTTAGCTCGGACCATTGGCCTGCCGACCAAGTGGTTTTCCACTGCACCTTTGACCAAGCCAACTGGGATAAAAACTTCGACCATTGGCCGGACCGGTGGGTTCGACATCAAGGGCCGGGCTACCCGTTTTATGTGGAGATAAAGCGGATTGATGAACCGACGGCTCCGGGCGGAGCAGCATTGCAAGTCAAGTTGGACGGCGGCGCAGCAGCGGTTCTAAGCCCGCTGATTCCGGTTCGATCGGTCTATGCCTATGTGGTAGAAGTATTCGTGAAAACCCACCATCTGCAGCATCATCAGGCGTATGTTTCGCTCCAGTTCCTGGATCCGAAATTGCAAGTGGTAGGTCGACAAGAATCGGAAAAGCGGACAGGCACTCGCAGTTGGGAAAGGCTGTGTCTGGGTCCGGTAGAAGTCCCCACGCCGGAAGCCTGCTGGGTCCGAATCGGGCTGCATGTGGAACCAGGGCAACAAGCGGATCTAAAAGGCGAGGCGGGATTTGCCCAAGTATGTCTTGGCCGATTACCTCGGCTCCGGATATGGGTGCCGTCTCGGACCCATCTATTTGCGGAAGGGGACCAGGTGGAAATGGTTTGCCAGGCCTCTGGGTTCAGCAATCCGGACTGTCTGGTTGAATGGCGTTTGTACGATGTCTGGGGGCGACTTTTGAGCCAACAACGCCAAAGCCTCCAGGCAGAGGTGGTCCCTGCTTCTTTATTGGTGTCGAGCCAGGAGGATTCTAGCGGGGAGGCCTTTTCCCAGCCGAAGCAGGTCCTCAAAGGAGCAACCACCTCCCGGGATGAATTCTTGCGCCGAGGGCAGAGCAGCCAGGGAGACAGGAAACAAAAGCATCTTACCGATCCGAATCCTACAGAGGATTCGTCTGGGTCTTCAAGTGCTGGACCGGTCTGTAAGCCGGAAACCGTCTATCGGGGAAAAACGCTCTGGCGGCCGATCCTACCGGGAGCCGGTTTTTATCGGGTAAGTTGTCGGTTAGTGGGCATCTCGGGCCAGTGTCCTTCCAGTGAATTGGATTTGGCAATTGTGGGGCCTGGATTTTCGGTCGGAAAGGGGGAGTTTGGTTGGAGTTTGCCAGAGGGCGATAAGCCATTGCCATTGGAGGAGTTAGCGCCCCTACTGAAGCAGATAGGAGTGCGGTGGATCAAATATCCGGTTTGGTTCGACCTGAAGGCAGAGGCAACGAAGGTAGATGCTTGGGTGGTGTTTAGTGAGCGGCTGAATGCGCAGGGGATCGAAATCGTCGGTATGTTGGCTCGGCCGCCGGGGTCGTTGGCCAAACAATTTGCGGCGCACCGCCCTTTGGCCGCTGATATTTTTGCGATGGATCCGGCTCGATGGTGGCCTGCGGTAGAAGGATTGCTTTTGCGGTTTGCGCCGAGGATTCATTGGTGGCAACTGGGATTGGACGACGATCCGAGCTTTGTAGGCTTGCCTGGCTTAGAAGAGAAGCTGCGGCGGGTAAAAGCACACTGGGACAAAGTGGGCAAGGATTTGCAGATTGGGTTTAGTTGGGATTGGGTGCACGAGGTGCCTGAGTGCCGTGGGGGATCGGCACCTTGGAAATTTTTGAGCTTCCGCTCGGAACCGCCTTTGACTGCGGAAGAATTGGCCGTTGGGCTTGCCCAGCCGTCTCCGCCGGGCCTACTGCGATGGGTAGCCGTGGAACCCCTTCCGAAGGATCAATATTCGTTAGAGGAGCGGGCGGCGGATTTGGTTGGTCAAATGGTTGCCGCCAAGATTGGCGGTGCCGATGTCATCTTCCTGCCCGATCCCTTCCACCGGCAAACGGGCCTAATGAATCCGGATGGGACGGTAGCCGAACTGCTTTTGGTCTGGCGGACTGTGGCTCAGGCACTTTCCGGCGCCAGGTACCTGGGCAGTTTGCCGATGCCCAACCGCAGCCCCAACCACCTATTTCTTCGAGAAAAAGAAGCCCTTCTGATCCTCTGGAACGATAGGCCCACCGAAGAACAGCTTTATCTGGGCGAACAAGTCCAACAGGTGGACCTTTGGGGCCGCACTGAACCGCTGCCTAAAAAAGCTTATCAACATCACCTCCATGCCCGTGCCTTGCCGGTGCTACTACGTGGATTGGATCCGCTAGTTGCCCAATGGCGGATCCATTGCCAGATTGCGACCACCCGGATTCCTAGTCTGTTTGGCCGTCCGCATAGGAACCATTTGAAAATGCACAATCCCCTAGATCGGGGAGTGTCTGGCATTGCCAAACTAATTGTCCCACAAGGTTGGATGGTGCAACCATCGGAGATTGTTTTTCGCCTTGGCCCAGGAGAAAACTTGGAAGCACCTTTCTCTATTGTACTTCCTTATACTGCTACTAATGGACAGTATCCCTTGGTAGTGGAGCTACGATTACAGGCTGACCGAGCTTATCAATTTCAAGTCCATCGTTGGGTCGATGTTGGCTTGGGAGATGTCTATATTCAGGTGGCTGCGCGACTGAATCGGCAGCAGGAGCTGGAGGTGGAACAACGGCTGGTCAACGAAACGGAGCAATCCGTAGGTTTTGAGTGTCAGTTGTTTGCTCCAGGGCGGAAACGACTGCGAACTCAGGTGTTTTTGAGCGGCCCCGGTGAAGAGGTGTATGTGTATCGGTTTCCACAAGGCCAAGAGCTTGTGGGGAAAACGCTATGGCTTCAAGCAGTAGAGGTAGGCGGACAGCGAGTACTGACCTATCGCTTCCCGGTTTTGCCGGATCGATCGGCGGGCTCTCTTGGTGGCCTCCCATCTTTCCAAACCATTGACGAAATTCCTGCCCGTAATTAAACTAATAGATGCCGGATCAGGATAGGAAACGCTTTTGCTGACTCATCGCCGGTTGGAAATCGCTTTTCTTTTGAGGTGGTTATCGGTCGAGGTTGCCGGTAGTGGGGCTGCTTGCTAGACAGGAAGATTAGTTCATCAGGTGGTCATGTTCTCCAATTGCTTGGTGGATTAGGAGAGCAGAGGGTGTCTTCATCCCGGTTGACGCATTTTGCCCAATCGGCTCCGTTGCAGCCGGGGGAAGTCCCTTTGGCGGCGGGCACGAATGGTTTGCAACCAGCGGCTCGGTTAGAAGAACAGCCTACGGTCATCTCCCAACAACCTCCTTGGACAGCTGCGGAATTGGAGAGGCGGGCGGATCGGCTCTTGCCAGGACAACGCCTGGAACATTTTGAAATCCTGGACCTGATCGGCGGCGGTGGAATGGCCCGGGTCTATCGTGCTCGAGACACCCGATTGGATCGAATCGTGGCCCTGAAAGTCCTCACGGCCCAGCATGCCGTCGAACCGGAAACCCGTCAACGATTCTACAACGAAGCACGGTCCGCCGCTCAACTGGACCACGAAAATATCGCCCGCGTCTATTATGTGGGCGAAGAGAGAGGAATTCCGTTTATTGTGTATGAATATATTCATGGAATTAATCTTCGCCTGATGGTTGAGCAGCGCGGCCCGCTCCCGGTCGCGGAGGCGGTCCATTATACCCTTCAGGTAGCCGAGGCACTCAGTCATGCTGCTAGTCGAAATATCATCCACCGGGACATCAAACCCTCCAATATCCTGATTACCCCTGAAGGACGAGCCAAGCTGATCGACCTGGGCCTGGCCCGCATCCATAAACCCCTTTCCGAAGGCCCAGACCTAACGGCTACGGGAGTGACATTGGGTACATTTGATTACATTGCGCCGGAACAGGCCCGAGACCCCCGCAGCGCCGATGTTCGAAGCGACATCTATTCACTAGGCTGCGCCTTTTTCTTCATGCTTGTCGGTCGGCCGCCGTTTCCCGAAGGCACCGTGCTGCAAAAACTCCTCCAGCATCAAACCGAACAACCTCCCGATCCCCGAATCTGGCGCCCAGAATTGCCCGAGAGTTTAATCCGGATTTTACGCAAAATGTTGGCCAAAGACCCCGCCGACCGCTATCAGGACCCCCAAGAGCTCGTAGCCGACCTGTTAGCCCTGGCCGAATTGGTCGGTAGCCTTCCAAACGCCCGAACCCGAACCGTCTGGATTACCCCCAGACCCAGGCTGCTTTCATATTTAGAACGGCATTTGCCCTGGTTGATCCCGTTGGCAGCTTTACTGGCAGCCGTGATGGTGCTAGATTGGCTCTGGTCTTCAGGAGCTTCCCCGGAACTAGTGCCTTCGGGCCTCCCGTCAGGCCACGGTTGGACTTCTCAAACATCCCCATTGCCATCAGGACCTCTGCCTACTAAGCCCCGACTTCCATCGCCACTAAATCCCTCCGAAACCTCTTCCGCAGGGTCTGTTTCTGGTCCGTACAATCCTTCTGGCCGGCCAACCCCCACCGGCCCCTCGGAGCAAAATGCGGCTGGTTCTTCTTCTCCAACAGGAGCTGGCCCTAAAAAGCCCCCCCAGCCGCCAAACATCCCCCCATCCTCCGACTCTGCCGAATCCGATGTGGATAATGCTCTTGAACCGGAACGATTTCAAGGCAAGCTTTCTCCAGCCGAATCCTTCGAAGGCGAACTTCGAAGCGAAAAGATTCCCCCACAATAGAAGAATCCCCCTGCCCACCACGGGAATCGGCGGTGGTATGCCGATGCCGGCCCAACAACTCTCTCCATTGCCGGCGCATGAAGGGAGCATCTGATGCTCCTTTGGGAACCTCTGCATAATTCAAGGAGGATATTTTTATACCATTTTGGATGTCCTTCCTCTAACACAACATATAGAGCTGCACCCAATAGATAGTAGGTGTTCGGATAGAAGAACCGAACGGCTTTAGAATCAAAAGTCCATAAAGTTCACTATATGTTCAGGATTTTGGAGAGGTTCCTTTGTACTTTCTGAAAAGTTTCTCTTTATGGAAGGGCACTTGCGTGGGAGCGGGTTGGTTTCAGCGGCTGCCCACCATCCCCTTTGGGATACCTAGCAGCTTAACCTGTCGGAAGGCCGTACGTTAGAGAAGCCATTTTGGAAAAGCCTTCCGCTAGGGGCTTAGAAGTTGGAAATGGATGCATAGGAAGGGTCGAGTCGGTTGGGCTGGCACAATAGCTTCTGTCCCTAAAGAGTAATTCTTCAGAAGGTGCCGTTTTTGCCGGCAACGGTGGATTCGTTCGAAGCGGTTGTCCCAGAAAGACTTTTGCTCCTGAAACACAGGTTATCTTGAATTGCGCAGAGAACTTCCAGGACTTTTATTTCCCAGGAGCGTTGATAGAAGGACCGATCAGCTTAAAATCCATCGGGAGAACTTCTCCTTGCAATTTCAGGATAGCTTTGGGCCAGGAGCTTCATTCTCTGCTCTAGAGGGATTGCCTCTTCCGTACCGAGGGCCACTGCGGCATAATAAAAAACGATGGGAAGGTATTCGTTTGCAGAGGATTTCAAGCGTTACGGGCCGCAGGCGCCACTAGCGGAACCGATCCGCCTGCGGGAAGCTAATCGGTACTGCCGCCGATTGGCTCGCTCCCATTATGAAAATTTCCCGGTGGTCAGTTGGTTTGTGCCGAGGCGTCTGCGACAACATTTTTATAACATCTATGCTTATTGCCGATGGGCCGATAATCTGGCGGATTTAGCTCCTGATCCCCAACATGCATTAGTTTGGCTGAGTTGGTGGGAGAGCCATTTGCGAGCCTGTTTTCAGCAGCGGGCAATTCATCCGGTTTTTATCGCCTTACAAGAGACCATTCGGGAGTTTGGGATACCGCCGGATCCATTTGTGGATCTGTTGGTGGCGTTTCGGCAGGACCAGCAGGTCACCAGATACGATACATTCGATCAACTTTTGGCATATTGTCGATATTCGGCCAATCCGGTAGGCCGTCTCGTTTTATATGTAGCTGGTTGCCATGATCCACAGCGAGCGGCGCTGGCCGATTGTATCTGTACCGGTTTACAACTGGCCAATTTCTGGCAGGATGTGGCCGAGGATTGGAAACGTGGTCGGATCTATCTGCCTTTGGCACACCTGCGCCGATTTGGCGCGGACGAAACCCCGATTATTCGGGGCGTGGCTACTGAAGCCTTCCGACGAGCTTTGGCTGCCGCCTGCGACGAGGCCGAAGGCTGGCTGCTCCGAGGCCGTCCGCTTATCGGCCTGGTGCCGAGCTTTCTGCGGATGGAGGTGGCCTTGTTTATCGAAGGCGGCTTGGCGATCTTGCAGTCCATCCGTCAACAGCACTACGATGTGCTTCGGCAACGTCCGATCTTATCCCGCTGGCAAAAACTGGCCTTGGTACTCCGCACCTGGTGGAAGATCCGGATTCGTCGCCGCATGGGTTCCCCAGAGGAGTTCCGTTGCTAGCGACCAGGCTGGTGGATCTTCGGCCAGAGGCCTCCTTTAGAAGCGGCGGAAAGGTTTGTTGTCGCTTTTCAGCCGTACAGTTGGATCGCTTTGAGAATCTCCTCCAGGTTATTGGAGACACTTACAGGGCGGTTGGCAAAAGCGGGCCGACGTACGCCCCGGCGTCCCAAGACCTCGTTGAACATCTTTTGATCGGTCGTATGATAGGCTACGGTGGCTGTCGGATCCTTGAGCACATGGCCGGTTAGCACACAGACCACCCGTTCATCGGGGCTGATGATGCCTTCGGCAACCAGTTTTTTTGCGCCGGCCACGCTGGCGGCACTAGCCGGTTCACAGCCCAGACCACCAGCACCAACCTGCGCCTTGGCGTCCAAGATTTCTTCATCGGTAACTTCCCGAACCAGGCCTTGGCACCATTGCAGAGCACGAAGACATTTATCCAGGTTGACTGGCCGATTGATTTCAATGGCGCTGGCGATAGTCGAAGCCCGTCGGCCTTCAGAGTCCATCTGGGCGTAATAGTCAGCCACTGTCTGCCGGGCCACTTGGCCATCGTTCCATCGAACTTTTTGCTTTTCGTAAAGGATATACAGGGTGTTCGCACCGACGGCATTGATGACAGCCAACCGAGGTTTGCGTCGAATCAACCCCAATTGATACAGTTCTTCAAATGCCTTACCAAACGCACTGCTATTGCCCAGATTCCCGCCAGGCACCACCACCCAATCGGGTACCTCCCAACCTAGACCTTCCAAAACCCGATACATAATGGTCTTTTGGCCTTCAAGACGGAATGGATTAACACTGTTGACCAAATAGATGCCTAACTGCTGAGAGACCTCTTTGACCCGGGCCATGGCATCGTCAAAATCGCCGGCAATCTGAATCGTCAGCGCTCCGTAGTCCAGAGCCTGAGAGAGTTTACCGTAGGCTATTTTCCCGGACCCTACGAAAATAATCGCCCTCATTAGCCGAGTGGCCGCACAATATAGCGCCAGCGATGCCGAGGTATTGCCGGTCGAAGCGCAGGCAGCCCGTCGAGCCCCGATCAATCGCGCATGGGTAAAAGCGGCGGCCATGCCGTTGTCTTTAAAACTGCCCGAAGGATTGAGTCCTTCATATTGAAGAAACAAACGTCCAGATTTTAGCCCAATATATTCTCCCACTCCGTCCGAAGGCTGCAAGAGCGTCTGCCCCTCCCCCACTGTTACACAAAACTCCTGCGGCGCAAAAGGCAATAACTCATAAAACCGCCAAACTCCAGAAAAACAATACGGATCCTGCCGACGGGCCCATTTAGCTTCAAAGTCCCGAAGCGACCGAGGCGCCGGCAGCCGATCCCACTCATACTGCACATCCAGCAGACTCCCACAGCGGGGGCAGGCCACCAGCACCTCCTCTATCCCATAATTGGCCCCACATTGGGGCGATATGCATTGCTGAAAGGCACGTGATCCAGAAATGGTAGTCTCCCCTTCTTTCAAACAGGCGTACCGTTCCCGTTGCTCCCTTACCCCTATACTCCTAATTTCCGCAGATGGGAAAATTTAGCCCATTAGCCAAGCAAAGAAACTCACCCCCTTATCCTCTCTGCAGCAGCACACCATTGCCTTTAGCAAATCCTGTTCCCAGGTCAAAAAGACCTATAAGGCGATAGGATTTCCCTCCGTCCCTCTCTCCCCTGCCTGGCAGGCTTTTTGGGATGTGGTCCCATCCTACCAGTAGCAAAGGATTGCCCAGCAGGAAGGATAACGAACTTTTCCAAAAGAAGCCTAACGGTCTTGGAAGAACTTATAGGAAAGATTATTTGGAAGATCCGGACGGGTTTGGTTTTAGAAACTATTTTACATATATTGTCTATTTTATCCAATCTGTGTTCTTCAACAAACTTTCGGAATTAACCTAAAGAGCTGTCCAGGCCTAGAACCACCGGTGAGTATTCAGCGGAAGGTAGTACCCATGTTGGAAAAACTGAGGAAAATTATAGAAAACCATCATGATTCTCATATTTTTCGCCAGGTTTTCCTAAAATACCCACTTTCTCCAAATGATTGGTTCCGATGCAGTTTCTCTGGTTCGGCTGACCTGGCACACCCATCGAAAACCAGATGATAGGCCGTCCCCAGCTTTATATCCAGACTCCTTGGGCAGTTCACTGAGTTGGCTAGATACCAATGCTTGTTCCCGCTGTAGGATGAATGCGAACACCCAGCAACGGGAGAAGCCCAACACCAGCAGGCAAAGGCTCAGTTCCACCATTCGAACCGGTTCTCCCTCTCCCTTCTGCCTCCGGGGCTTCGGCACCCTCCTGGAGGCTATCGTTTTGATTAGGTTATCTGGGCTCTAGCTTCTGCTTTCTTCCTCCTGCCTTTGGGGTGGCTAGCCCTCTTCCGGTTTTGCTTTCGGCTCAGACGTCCTCTTGAGGCCTTTCGGAACGGGCGTTTCATTGGTTGGCCGAAGCATTCCGAATCTGGATCTGGGTGCGGCTGATTTTTTGTGGTTAAGTTTAGGGGAGTGGTAGAAGATAGATCGCTCCCTGCCCCATGGAAGCCTTTCTCCCTGGCAGTTCCCCCACAGGCCAATAGGCTCCGTACTGTAGGGGCTAGGAGTCAGTCGAAGGAGTTCAGGTGCTTATGTCTCGAAAGGAAAAAGGGGAGCAAAAGGGTGTTTTATAATAGCTAGGTGCTGTGCAAAGCTGATTTGCAGTGGGCCGAAGCCTGTTTTGCCTATATCCCCTATGTTGCCCAGTTAACCCACAAAATTTCAGCCGCACCCCTGGATCTTCCCGTGCGAGGCAGTAAGAATATGGGGTAAGTTTTAGATCAAAATAAAACTTCCTCGAACGCTCGGCGAAACTATTAGCCTGGTTTAAGTAGCCCCAACCTGGGCCGTTTCCTTCCACAGCTGCTCGATAGGTAATGTAGCCTCTTTCCCTGTAGAGGCGAAGAGGGTTTAGGCTACGGATCGCTGTAGATGAGAGCCGGGCAGTTTCGGCGTTTGATCATGGTTACTTGATTGCCTTTGGGGCTGAACTGGACTTCGTCCATAAAGGTTCGCATTAGCAGGATGCCACGGCCGGTGAGCTTTTCCAGATTGGCGGGGTCGGTTGGATCGGGCAATTTCGATGGATCAAAACCGGGTCCCTCGTCTTGGATGACAAAGACGGCCTGTTGGGGGGAAAACTCCGCCGAAACGTAAATCCGTCGCTTCGCATAGGGTAACTGGTGTAACCGCTGCCGAAGCAGACGATAGTATTCCTCCTCGGCTACCTCCCGCAAATGTGAACTGAGTTCTAGGTTTCCATGGTATAGGGCGTTGGCCAGGGCCTCTTGCAGGGCAATGCCCACTCGGGTCCTGTCGGTGGCATCGCATAGCCCAATATAGAACAAATGTTCCTGCAAATAATGGATCAGCGGCCGCATCATGGCTAGGTCGTTCGCCAGAACAAATCGGCAACTGTGTCGGCACATACAGCGAAGCAATCGAGCTCGATCACGGCGGCGAAAGGCCAAATCCGCTACCGTGCGAATGGTCTCCAGAAGCGCAGATGCCATTTGGGATTTAGGTACGTAACTGGCCGCCCCACGCTGCAAAGCTTCGACCGCCGTTTGCTCGTTTCCTTGAGAAGTGATCAAAATAACAGGTATTTCCGGGAAACGTTCCCGAATCGCCTCCACCAGTTGCAAACCGTCCAGCTCGGGCATCATCAGATCGGTAACCACCACATCCGGCTCCTGCTCAGCCATCCAGGCTAAAGCCTCCGCCCCATGGCCGGCAAAAAATAGCTCCAGAAACGGCTCTCGACCCAACAACTCCGCTATCCATCGCCGATCTACTGCCAAATCATCCACCACCAACACCCGAATCATATCCCCGGCATTCCTTGTCAGTCGACTTTTGGCATTTTGACGAACTACTTTTGCTTCCTAGAGTTCCGGCAACATGTCTGTTTGTTGATACAATTTCCTAAATCCGATAAATGCAAGCAATTAGACTATCTTTCTTTGACGGCAAGGGCAAAAGGCTCTAAATCGAGCTTCAAGGGGAGGGCAACCACGGCACCCCTGGCCCCGGTTCTAGCCACCGGCTTCCCCCCCGGCTTGCGCCACCTCACGCCTCCTTTCCCCTTACCTGTGCAAGTTGCCAAGGTCCTGTTCTCAGTTCGACTTTTGCCAATTTTGGTCTTCTACCGAAATGGGAAAGTTCTAAGTCCTTGAAATTGTTGGAGTTAGGAAATTGTGTGAGCAAAAGAAGTGTTCGTTGCAACCTCTGGTGCCAAAACAAGTTAGGAAAAATAGCAAAAGTCGAGCTCAGAGGCTCTCCTGAAATTCTGAAATTGGGATTTGGGCACTTTCCAATGGGTTTTGGCCGAGCGGCTCCTAACATTGACACTCCTTAAAAAGAAGGAATTTTGAGCATTCTGTGGAATTTAGTTAGTAGGAAGAAAAACTCCTTTCATCATAGAGGATGCTTTTGGGAAAGCCTCTCAGACCAATCTGCCGGCCTTTAGCTAGGCCTCGGCCAGTTATCCCCCCAGTCGGCCCACGATCAACTTTCCGCTGCTTCGGCACCGGAAGCAGTTGGGAGCATTTCCGGCCTGATGGTGGCTAGGATCTTGTGCCTTAATTCTTCGAGAATTTCCGGATGAGCTTTCAGGAAATCTCGGGCCCTGTCTCGGCCTTGGCCTAGTTGGATGTCTCCATACCGGAACCAAGCTCCTACGCGTTGGACGATCTTCTGGTTTATGGCCAAATCCAATACATCCGTGGCATAGCAGATGCCGTCGGCATGCATCATGTCAAACTCCGCCACCCGGAACGGGGGAGCCACCTTATTTTTAACTACCTTGGCCCGAACCCGTTGGCCGACCACTCGTTCCCCTTCTTTGATCTGAGAGACTTTACGTACTTCAATTCGACAAGAGCTGTAAAACTTCAGCGCCCGCCCTCCCGGAGTTGTCTCCGGATTGCCAAACATCACGCCGATCTTCTCCCGAATCTGGTTGATGAAAATGACAGCAGTTTTGCTCTTGGATATAGCGCCGGTCAACTTCCGCAGCGATTGACTCATGAGCCGGGCTTGCAACCCCACATGCGAATCGCCAATTTCGCCTTCCAGCTCTTTTTGCGGTACTAAAGCAGCCACCGAATCCACCACAATCACATCCACTTCGTTCGAGCGGATGAGCAGTTCCGCAATATGCATTGCCTCTTCACCACTGGAAGGTTGACTGACCAAAAGGGTCTCCAGTTGCACGCCCAGCTTTTTGGCCCAAGTCGGATCCAGGGCATGTTCGGCGTCGATAAACGCAGCAATCCCGCCGTTCCGTTGCGCATTGGCCACCACATGCAGGGCCAAGGTCGTTTTCCCGCTAGCCTCCGGCCCAAAAATCTCCACCACCCGGCCTCGGGGAATCCCCTGACCACCTAAAGCTAAATCCAACGACAAACTCCCGGTGGAAATCCCCTCAATCTGGCCAATCTGCTGACTGCCCAACGGCATGATCGCCCCTTCGCCGTATTGCTTTTCGATTTGGCTGATGGCCGACTTAAGTTCCGGTCGGTTTTGGAGGATTTGCTCAGGCGAGAGGGTTTGCTCAGCCGATTTCACCGCCTCTGGCTCCTGCTTCCCCGCAGCCTTTAAGCTAGATTTTGGCACCGGCCCGGCAGGCTTTTTTGGAGCAACCATACCACCTCTCCCTTCAAAAAATCATCCGGAAAACGCTCTTCTTGTCCTTTCCAACAATCTACCACAAAATCGCAAGAAACCCCATAAGGGGGGCTCCTTCGTGTTTTTTTCATCTCACCTGCCAACCCAGAGATAAAATCCATGCCATTTTATCTCGACTTTATCTCGACTTTTCCACCTTTGCTTTCCTGCTTTTGGTTCCAAGAATTACGAGGCTCTCCACTTTTGTTCACCCTGCTTCCTAATTCTGAGGCTGTCTGAAAAGAGATTTTGGCATCCTTGGCTGCCACGTTGTTTCCCCCACCAGGAGGGCGCTACAGCCCAGGATTTAGGCACCTTGGCTACCCAGAACCTTCACCAGCCTTTGGAAAAGGAAGACGGTGGACCTCCTTTTCAGACAACCTGTTAGCACGACTTTTGCCATTTTCGGACTCCTGCCGAAGAGGGAAAAGTTCCAACTCTTTGAAATGCTTGGACTTAGGAAATCGTGTGGTCAAAAGGAGGGTTCGTCGTAAGTCTTGGGCTCAAACCAAGTTAGGAAAAATGGCAAAACTCGAACTTAGAGGCTGTCTGAAAATTAATCGATGCAGTGGTTTGCCAGAACATCGTTCAGAGAATTGTCCTCCCAGCAAAACGCATAAAAATAACACTTCCATTCCCATCGACGCCAAATGATTCTCCCTACCTTTTAAAGCCTATAAAATGGCTTTTTCAGACAGCCTCTTACAGTTCCAAAGCACTGAGAGCATTGAGTTCCAGTGGGGGGCCAACTAGAGCAAAGGCCGAGATTCGTTCGGTCAGACTTTTGCCAATTTTCTTTGACGCTTTTATTTTCGATAGTGAAGACAAGACCACCGCTTGGGCGTCTAATTTCCTAACTGGTAACATTTCATTTCAGCCGAACGAAACCCCACCGCTGCCCTCTCGCTGTTATACACAAGTTAAAGTTCAGACGCTCGGCCGTCACTTTAGGCAAAGCAGGAAAACTCGTTGAACAACACAGAATGGATCTAATAGAAAATATAGACAAACCATTTTCTGAAACTAAAGACCTCCTGATCTTCTAAATGATTTTTTCTAAATTGTGCAATTTATCCAAAGTAACCGTTAGCTTGTTTTGAAAGGTTGAATTATCCCCTGATTGGGGCAATCGTTTGCTGCTGCTGGGAGGGTGAATCCATCCCAAAGATGTGTATAACAGCGAGCCGCTGCCCTCCGGGCCAGGAGGCCGGCTATCCCAAATCATCCCCCCTCAGGAAGCAAAAGGGCGGTTGAACGTCTCATTTCCCCTCGCCTTTAATACTGTTCCCCCATGGAGACGGCAAAAAATAAGCTGGCTCCATTCGGCTGAACTAGTATCCTTAAAACTCCGAGGGCAGCTGAATGGTTACTTTTACTATCTCCAGAGGAGGAAAGAGGTTAAATCTTCCTGGTTGTAAGCGAAGCTCGACTTTTGCCATTTTGCCTAAGTCCTTTTGTTTCCAGTAGTTACGACGAGACTGCCTTTTGTTCACACAATGTCCTAACTCCAACAGTTACAAGCACTTAGAGTTTTCCCCTTCCGGGAAAAGGCCTAAAATGGCAAAAGTCCACCGAAGAGGTTCTCCTGAAAACATTTTCTATGATAAAAAGTAGGTTTCCTTCGTAATGCTCCAGAATCCCCCAAAATCCCTGTTTTTAAGGAGTCTGGAGGATAGGAGCCGATCGGCCAAAACCCATTGGAAACCGCACCCATCCCAATTTCAGGACAGTCTCTCAGCTCGACTTTTGCCAATTTTGGCTTCCGCCCGGAAGAGGAATGTTCTAACTCCTTATGAATATTGGAGTTAGGAAATTGGGTGCACCAAGGAAGATGTGTCGTAACTCTCGGAGCAAAGAACAGTGAGCAGGGGCAAAAAGCAGTTTAAGAAAAAAAGAGCAGTTTAAGAAAAATGGCAAAAGTCGCGCTAGCCCGCTGCAGAGCGGCAATGATAGTTGGAAATCACTTTTTGGATCGAAACCCTTCCGGTCAAAACAAAACCCCCAGTCGGCTGGGGGTTGCAAAACACCAGTGCGGGAAACAGGACTTGAACCTGCACGGGCGTTTGTGTGCCCACTAGGCCCTCAACCTAGCGCGTCTGCCAATTCCGCCATTCCCGCATTCTTGCCCTCTTATTGAATTTAATCTTCTCGGAACCTTCGTCAAGAGTGCGCCCCTTCCTACCCCTTGCCGGGGATGTTTCTCTGTGTCGGTCGTTTTTAACTGGATGGGAAAAGCCGGAGGAGAAATAAGGAGATAAAAGGAAAAAGAGAAATAAGGGAATAAGGGAAAAAAGGTGTTTTCCGAGGGTTTCTCCCATGACCAGTGCATCTGGTTATTTCCGAAAAGTTCCTCTTGATGGGGGTTAACTTGCTCTTGGAGGCCTTTGTCTTCAGCCGCTGTCAGCCAAGCCCTTTCAGATCCTGAGCAGCCTAACCCTATAAGAAGGCCATGGGTTACAGAAGCCATTTTAGAAATGTGTTCAGCCAGGGCTTAGAAGTTGGCAATACTCTCCAGGAATGGTGGAGCCGGTTGGGCTGGCTCATAGGCTGTCGTAAAAAGCATTTTCTATGATGAAAGCAGGTTTCTGCCTCCTGGAAGAACCGTTCTGTTTGATACCATGGAGTCGTAACAAGAATTTTCTATGATGAAAGGAAGTTTCCTTCCTCAATGCCCCAGGATTCCCAAAATCCCTGTTTTTAATGAGTCTGGAGGGTAGGAGCCGGTCGGCCAAAACCCATTTGGAAACCGCCCAACTCTCAATTTCAGAACAGCCTCTTCGCTCGACTTTTGCCATTTTTGGCTTCGGCCCGGAATAGCAATGTTCTAACTGCTTGTAATTATTGGGGTTAGAACATTCGGTTTATAGATGTTAGAAAATTCGGTCACCAAAAGGAGCATTCGCCCTAACTCCCGGAAACAAAAGCAGTTAGGGGAATTGGCAAAAGTCGAGTTTTTCAAGGGGTGGGAACATTCTCACGGAAAACGCCCGTCGGGCAATGGCAAAAGCGGAGCTGAAAAAGGCTTTTTAGAGAAACTTTTTGGACAAGTTGGCGAAGGCTTCTAGGAGGTTTTCCACCATCCTGGGGCTGTGGCTGGCACAGAGGCTAATGCGCACACAGCACTGGCCTTCGGGCACTGCTGGAGGCCGAATCGGAGGCACAAACAGGCCTCGGTGGACCAAAGCGGCCGAAACCTCTAGCGCAGTGGCTGGCTCTCCCAACAGGACCGGAATAATCTGGCTAGCACTGGGGCCCAACCGCCATCCCTGCCCACGTAACTCGCTCCGAACGTATTCAGCCGATTCTAACAGCCGACGTCGGCGCACTGGCTCCGCTTGAACGATCTCCAAGGCGGCAAGAGCAGCTGCGGCCATCGCTGCCGGCGGAGCGGTGGAAAACACATACGGTCTAGCCCGTTGCACCAGCCAGTCGATCAGCCGATCTGCCCCCACCACAAATCCGCCCACTGAACCCAGAGCCTTACTTAACGTGCCGATCCGAATCGGAATCTCTTTTTCTACGCCTAGATGCTCGGCCACCCCCCTGCCCAGGGTGCCAAAGACCCCCGTAGCATGGGCTTCATCCACTAACAGCATCGCATCGTACCGATAAGCCAGTTCCACCAGCTCGGGCAATGGCGCCAAATCGCCATCCATACTAAACACACTATCGGTTACGATCAACCGACGTCGATACCGACCAGCCCGCTCCAAAAGTCGGGCCAACTCCCTATAATCCCCATGCCCGTACACCCGCACATCCGCTCGACTGAGCCGGGCCCCATCCCAAAGACTGGCATGATTCTTGGCGTCCATATAGACCACATCGCCTGGTCCCACCAAGGCGGCAATGGTGCCTATATTGGCGGCAAACCCACTGCCAAACACCAGGGCTGCTTCGGTACCCTCAAACTCGGCCAGACGCTTTTCTAACTGTTGATGGAGGCTGCTATAGCCACAAACTAATGGGCTGGCTCCGGCACCCCACCCCTCTTGCAGAGCAGCTGCGGCTGCTGCTTTCAGCCGCTCGTCAGCCGCCAACCCCAAATAATCGTTCGACCCGAAATTGATCAACTCCCGACCATCCAGCACTACCACTGGGCCCTGCGGCCCTTGCCGAACCCGCCTCCGACGCCGCAAGCCCGCCTGCTCCAATCTGGCCAATTCCGTTTCAATCCAACCTAACAGCTCCTTTGACATCCTGGGCCTCCAAAAAGGGGATTTAGAACCTCTAAGCTCGACTTTTGCCTCTTGCCAAAAACGGGAAACCGCTAACTCCCTGGAATTATTGGATTTAGGAATTTGCGGGAACAAAAGGAGTGTTCGCCCTAACTCCTGGAGGCAAGCCAAGTTAGAAAAATTGGCAAAAGTCGAGCTTAGGTCTCATGGGGGGATCGAAAGCATGTAAAATGGACAGGAAGGAAGGAAAATCTCCCACAAAGTGCCTGAATACCCAATGATATACAATCCAGAAGGAACAACCCATTGCCCGGTTGTAACAAGGTATGCTGGCTCGGCAACAAAGTTTGAAAGGAACCCTTCGTTATGCTCTCAGACAGTCCAGGACAGTCTGCGCCACCCACAGCCGAAACTCCGAGGCTGGATTGGGCCCGATTGCTTCGGGACCATGAGCGTTGGTTGCGCACAGTTGTGTATGCGCGACTCAGGGAAGCGCAGGCGGTGGACGAGGTGATGCAAGAAGTGGCCTTAGCGGCGGTAGCCCAAAAGGCCCCGTTGGCCGATCCGGCCAAGGTAGGTCCCTGGTTGTATCGGTTGGCGGTTCGGCAAGCGCTGCTTTACCGCCGCCGACAAGGCCGACACCGAAAACTTCTAGACCGGTATGCCCACCGGGAAAGCAGCATGGCAGAAAAAGGCGGTCGGCCCGACCCACTCCAATGGTTGTTGGCTGCCGAACGCCAACAGTTACTCCAGCGGGCCCTGGACCATCTGCCCTCTCGCGATGCCGAAATCCTGCTCCTTAAATACACCGAAGATTGGAGTTACCGTCAAATTGCCGAACATTTAGGAACTACCGAAGGTGCCATTCAGGCCAGACTCCATCGAGCACGAGCTAAACTCCGTGAACAATTGGCTTTATTGGTCGAAGGGGATGGGCAACCATGAGTGCAGGAATCGCTTTTCCAGCGGGTTTTCGTCCATTCTATCGGGCACAAAATACTCCATCTGGTGGATGCGGCCACCCCCCGATAAATAATTCTGGGGCCCCCTCTGTTCCCCTGGACAATCTCCATCCTGCTTCCCTAGACCAAAACTTGTTGGATCGACTGGTCGATGGGGAGCTTTCGGAGGCGGAGCAACGGCAGCTCCTTCACCAGGTCCAGAACCATCCGGACGGCTGGCGACAATTGGCCCTGGCCTTTTTAGAAGCCCAAACATGGCGACAGGAAATGCCTTTTCTTGTGCCAGGTGCGTCTGCATTTAGTAAGCCTCCGATGCCACGCACGGAACAACCCGGGCTTGGTGCTCCATCTACCCATCGCCCCCGGAGGATTCCGATAGGAGCAATTGTGACCTTAGCGGGGGGGCTATTAGTAGCATTCTTAGGAGGATACTTACTCCGAGATTCTGCCCTTCGCTTGGGGAATAAAGCACCTACGGGTTTTGTTGTCCAGGGTGGTTCGGCCGATAGAGGCGGTGAGCAAGGAGGTGATGGCTTCCAGGTGCCAGGTCAAAAGGAAGTCTTAGAGCCATTGGAAAGTTTTCCTTCTTTCGGTTGGGAATATGTAACCTTAGCGGCTGATACCGGACCGGACGGAATCCCGGAAGTAGTTCGGCTCCCGGTCTTCTCTCCCCCCTCCCGGAGCAGCTCATCTACCATTCCCACAAGTATTCCGGAAGAAATCCTCCAAATACTCCGGAGATGGGGTGCGGAAGTGTCCCATTCGTGGTATTTCGTTCCTCTCCGGATGGAAAACGGTTACCAAGTGATTTTGCCGGTCGAACAAGTGGAACTTTCCTACCCCCATCGGGGGGAAAGATATCAATAACTTTCCCGGTTTTCGCCAGGTGCCGTTCCGGCCTCTTTTTGCAAGCCTATGCAACAACACTCTCCCTTCCGGTAACAAAAAATTAAAAGAGAGCAGTTCCCGCAGATCTACCGGCGGGTAGTGGGTTTGTTGAGTGGTGGGCTTTTTTTGAAAGGAGGTAGCTATGCTGAGGGTAGGATGGTGGATGGTGTTGGCAGTCGGGATAGGTTTGCCGATCTGGGCTATGGCACAAGAGCAGTCGCCTAGTGCCCAGCCGAAATGCCAGATCCAGATCTTTTCGCCAGACGGTAAGGGAGCAGGAGCGGTTTTTGGCTCTGCGGGTGCTGGAGGAAGCTTCGGGGCTGGAGGGGGCGTTCAAGCCGGTGGGGTAGCTGGAGCCGCCACCTTCGGCCAGCCCGAGGGCAAGGTACGTGTCCATGCCCACTTTTCGAATCCCCCAAGTCAATACTGGGTGGGTGTTGAATGTACACCGGTCGATCCGACACTGCGCAGCCAATTGCAATTATCGGAAGGGCAAGGTTTAGTGGTCCGGTCGGTAGTACCGGACAGCCCGGCAGCCAAAGCAGGACTGCGTGAACACGATATCCTCCTGCAAGCGGGGGATAAAAAGCTTGGTTCGGTCAAGGACCTGATTGAAGCGGTGGAAGCGGCCAAGGAGCAAAAGCTTTCTTTAGAAATTATTCGAGAGGGCAAACGGCAGAAGGTGGAGGTAACTCCGACCAAACGTCCACCGGAACAAATGATGCCAGGTTTTGGCTGGGGCATGGGGATGCCTGATCTTCGGCATCCGGACTATGAGGCGATGCGCAAATGGATCGAAAAGCTCATGCAGCAGGGCCAGCCTCTGCGGTTCCGCTTCTTCCAGCCGGGTTTTGTGGTGCCGCCGGGTTGGGGATGGTACTTTGGCTGGGGCAGCTTGCCAGAGGGTATGAGCATTGCCATTTCCAAGACGGGCAAGGAACCAGCTCAGATCAAGGTTCAAAAGGATGGCAAGACCTGGGAAGTTACCGAAAAGGAATTGGATAAATTGCCGCCGGATGTTCGGCCTCATGTGGAGCGCATGTTAGGCCGGGGTGGTCTGATCGATATGGATTTCCAATGGGAGGTTGGTCCCCCTTGGTTCGTGCCCGAAAGCAAAGAGCGGCGCCTCCCAGACCGGATCCGCCAAGACCTCCAAAAACAACTTGAAAAACATCAGCAAGAGATGGAAAAACTCCAGAAGCAACTCGACGAGTTAAGAAAATCTTTGGAAAAGCTGGGGCCGGAAGCCGCTCCCAAAGAATTGAAAAAACGTTCCGTCAAAGAACCACCCAAAGAAAAAGTCTAATTACCGCCTTTCTGGCCGCAGGCATCCCGAAAAGATCACGGAGAAAATGGAGATGGGGTCTGGCAATAGTCAGGCCCCTTTTTGTTTTTCTCCCCCGAACAGAGTTACTCCACCCCTTGCCTGGATTCGGAAAATGGGAATGAACAACGATGGGAGAAGGGGTTTGGCTGAGTATTGAGCTTGGAAGACTCAGTTAAATTGTTTCCCCCGGAAAACCAAACACCAGTAGTGGGAGGGTTTTTCATCGGTAATTCAAAGACTAATAAACTAACTCGACTTTTGCCAATTTTGACTTCGCCCTGGCAGAGGACTGTTCTAAGTCCTTGTAACTATTGGAGTTAGGAAATTAGGTGAACAAAGGAGAGTTTCGTCGTAACTGCTGGCACTAAAACCAGTTAGGGAAAATGGCAAAAGTCGAGATA